>NZ_BMFT01000007.1 GCF_014639155.1 Paenibacillus segetis | reverse complement strand
TTAGTAAGACCCCTTGAAGACGACGAGGTAGATAGGTTGGAGGTGGAAGTGCAGCAATGCATGGAGCTGACCAATACTAATCGGTCGAGGGCTTATCCTAAAAGTTTACGATTATATCGTAAGCATAGGCGATTACACACTACACACAATGAATTTCGTATCCAGTTTTCAGGCGATCAAGCCTGAAAAGAGAAAGTGGGTCCTTTTGGGACTGATATTTCTCGCTGCGATTTCGAGAAGCCTAGCTTCGAAAAATCATGTTTGGTGGCGATGGCGGAGGGGTTCCACACGTACCCATCCCGAACACGACCGTTAAGCCCTCCAGCGCCGATGGTACTTGGACCGCAGGGTCCTGGGAGAGTAGGACGCCGCCAAGCAAAGGACCACTGCCGATTTACTCGGTGGTGGTTTTTATTTTTTAGAGTTATATTTAGATCCTTTAAAAAGGAATGTAACCTTTTTGTTACCGACAGAATGTGGACTGCCGTTATAATAAAGTGTGGCAATAAAAATTAGGCAATTTAGCCTATATCATCAATATGAGTGTATTTACAATATCACAATTAATATATGGGATTATAGCTCAGTCTAGTAAGGAGGAATGAGTCATGTGGAGAAGAGGAAGATTTTCCTTAGGCTTCATAGCAGTGGTCTTGATGATGATGGCTATCTTCATCACAGGCTGTATGTCTTCTTCCAAGCTTTCTTGGTCGACTTTTGTAGGCGCAGCGGTTGAGAAGAATTTCCCTGTCCCTAAAGAAGCCAATAGAACAGATTCCGTACTTAATAACTCTAAGATGGACTATGTCCATTATTCATTCTCTGGTCTTCGTGAAGATGAGGGTGTACCCGAGCCTTATAAGAAGGCAATTACTGAGTGGGGTTGGATTGAAAAAGTGGATGAGAACACTGGAACGACAAGTGTTTACGAGAAGGGTAAACTGATCGTTCAGTTGACGATCCATGATGATTCTTTTACCGTGTTGGTTCCAAAGATAGACGAAAGAGTGGTTATACAGGGGATGGAGAGCAGTCCTTAGACTCTGGGACTACGTAGTGGACAAGAAGACATAGGCGACAAAGCATATAGAATAAAGATAATAGACCTGATTCCTGCATTTATGCAGAGAGCAGGTCTATTCCTTATGTAGAAGCACCGAGGTCATTGTTTGTAGTAGGAGAGGTCTTGTTCGTTGAATTTTAGCATCCCATCTTTTGGTTGGTCTCGTAAACCGAATTTAGCAAATAGTCTGGGGGTCATGAGCCAAAAGTACCAGAAAAATAACGAGAAAATAAATGAGCCTGGTGACCAAGGGATGAGGATAGCAATAAGGCAGCAACCGATCCAGGCTGAATGAAAATGCACTTTGCGAAAGATAGAATAACTAACGTATTGATCTGGCATATACCCGATCCAAGGTAAGCGTAAGGTGAAGTTCCAACGTTTACGATTGGAATGACTAACAATTATTAGAATAGATCTAGATATGACGTATTGAATCCACAAAGCAATGGGAATGGAGAGTAGGAAGAAAAAGATGCTAGTCCAGTTGATGAAGAACATCTCGGCAGCTAACCAAATAAACGGAATAGTTAAATAGCTCATAATTAGGGCTTTAGGAAACATTAGTTTTTTTAGGAGTCGATAATGGTAAAATGTTGCGTTGGTTACAGTATCGTCAGGCATGAATTAAGCATCCCTCCTTCAATCGATGACGGCCTTCCAAAGAAGGACATCTCTTTATTAATATATCGGACAAAAGAAAGAATATTTAAGATTTTCTCCGGTACAAACACCGTGGCGCCTTGAGCAGCATATATATAAAGCAGGAATGGGAACTATGAAAGGGTTTAAATTGATAGAAACTGTGTCATACTGATAGTAAAACGAACAAGGTGGGATCGTTCATGAATGAACATATCGAAGACACCTGTATCATATGTGGAGAACGTAAGTCGGAAGGAATTCATATTGTATCCGAATTTATATGTGATGCTTGCGAGTCGGAGATGGTGCACACGGAAGTGCAGGAGGATAAATATCATTTTTTCATTCATCAATTAAAACAAATTTGGGTGCAAAAGAATGCTTAACGACAACTATCATATGATCTGATTATCCTCGTAATTTATAGGGATCCATAAGATTTAAAACTAGACTCCACATTGTGGGGTTATTTTGTTGCTCATATTATGATGAAGACGGTAGAATATAAGGAAGGCATGTTTTGTTATCATTAAAAACGGGTAAAAATGGACAATCCGGAAGGACTAAGATATATATGTTGGAGAGTAAACATTCCGCGCCATTGTATGAAGCTTTACTTGAGTATAAAGAAAGTGCTAAAGCTTCTTTTCATGTGCCGGGACACAAAGATGGACAAGCCTATCGAACATTACATAAAGCCAGTGAATACCTGACACAAGTGATGGATATCGATATTACGGAAATAACCGGGAGTGATGATTTACATCATCCGGAAGGTATCATTAAAGAGGCACAGCAGAGGGCAGCACAGTTTTTTGGAGCAGATCAAACATTTTTTCTTGTTGGAGGAAGTACAGCAGGTAACTTAGGACTCATACTAAGTGTATGTGCCACTCCAGGAGATGTATTGCTTGTACAGCGAAATGTACATAAATCCGTAATTCACGGATTAATGTTGGCACATGCAAAAGCGGTTTTCCTTGCGCCGCAGATCGATGAGGTCAGCGGACTAGCTACCATTCCGTCGCAGACGGCGGTGACAGAAGCACTGCGAAGGTATCCCAATGCGAAGGGATTGTTGGTAACGTCTCCGAACTACTATGGGATGGGCTCTTCGCTTAAACCGCTGGTAGAGCTTTGTCACGATAGCGGTGTCCCCCTATTGGTTGACGAAGCGCATGGTGCACATTTCGGACTGCATTCGGTACTGCCGGAGAATGCGCTAGCTCAAGGTGCTGATGGTGTTGTACAATCGACGCATAAGATGCTGACAGCCCTTACAATGGGCGCGATGCTACATGTGCAAGGTAGTAAGCTGGATCGTAAGCTGCTATCTCAGCGGCTTGCGATGATTCAGAGCTCAAGTCCTTCGTATCCCATTATGGCATCACTTGATTTGAGCCGTAGTGTCCTGGAAGCTCAGGGGGAAGTTATTTTTGAGGACGGATTGGCAGCAGCACAGATTATTAGGGATGGTATCAAGAAACTTCCCCGATTTGCTGTGGTAGAACCCAGGGGTACGAATGATGCATATACTATACAAGATCCTTTTAAAATCGTATTGTACGATGTTACCGGTCAGTGGAGTGGGTATGAGTTACAAGAATGGTTGGAAGCTGCCGGATGTATACCGGAAATGAGTGATGATCGGTATGTAGTGTTGGCACTTAGTCAAGGTACTACACGTAAGGATGTAGATCGATTGCTACAAGCGCTAGAGAAGTTGAGCGAAAATTCGGCAATTCACGAGGTTAATCAACTTTCCACGTGGAACATAGGGTCGAAGTTTGGCGATGAAGTATCTTCTCCTGTTCAATTTGGTCTTAGTCCAATCTCGGAAGAGATGACAGAGGCTGTTCCCATAGAGCAGAGCGCAGGCCGACAAGCAGCAGAAATGATCATACCTTATCCTCCTGGTATTCCGTTACTATATCCAGGGGAGACGATCACGGATGTCATCTTAGCCCGACTTATCGAGCTGAAGAAGAACAAAGCCAAATGTCAGGGAGCAGGAGATCCACTGCTTGCTACGATCAGAGTCAGTAAAGTTACAGAAGGAAGCAGGGATATCATATGAGTGGCAGAGGATTATTCATTACACTTGAGGGTGGCGAAGGATCTGGCAAGACGACAATAATAGAACAAATGGCACATATGTTAGAGCAGCAGGGTGTTCCTTATGTCGTAACGCGTGAGCCGGGAGGTATTGACATCGCGGAGAAAATCCGCGGAATTATTCTCAATCCTGATCATATAGCGATGGATGGACGTACGGAAGCATTATTATATGCTGCTGCAAGACGACAGCATTTGGTTGAGAAGGTAGAACCCGCTCTAATGCAGGGAATGGTCGTTTTATGTGACCGCTTTATTGATAGTAGTTTGGCATATCAAGGTCATGCAAGGGGACTTGGTATCCAGGAAGTGTTGGGAATTAACAACTTTGCGACTAATGGACGATTCCCAGACCATACTTTTTATATGGATATCGAGCCCGAAGTGGGGTTAGCTAGAATTGCAGCAGGCCAAGGAAGAGAGATCAACCGTCTAGATTTAGAGAGTGTTCAGTTTCACCATAAGGTGAGAGAAGGTTACCTGATTGTGGCAGGCATGTATCCAGAGCGGATCACAACAATCGATGCTTCTAGGAGCCAGGAAGAGGTCGCTGGAGAGATAAATAGTTGTCTTTCCGCACTTTTAAAGGATTTTTTGATATAATTGTCAAATACTAAGGTGAGTTATATTTTATAATATCGAGGAGGGGCTGTATATGAAACTCATTGTTGCGATCATCCAGGATAAAGACAGCAACCGGCTGTCCAGTGCGCTCGTGAAGGAAAATTTTCGGGCGACGAAATTGGCAAGTACCGGTGGCTTTCTACGGGCAGGAAACACAACGTTTATGATCGGTGTTGATGATAATCAAGTGGAATCTGTAATGAACGTCATTCGCAATAGTTGTAAGATACGTGAACAGTTGGTTACACCAGTAACACCAATGAGCGGCTCGACCGATTCATATTTACCACTTCCTGTAGAGGTTCAGGTGGGCGGAGCTACTGTGTTTGTACTCCCAGTCGACCGATTTGAGCACTTCTAAGAGGTTGTCCAACTGAATGTGATACAAATATTTAGATATAATATGAAATAATCTAAGTTAGGCTGTGATTGCAGTGAAGATAGAGCCCGGATATAGACCTCTGAAGAGTGGTCTTGGGGTGAGTGATAACTCCACCAAGTTAGTTCAACAGAAGAGTTTCTCTGATGTCATTCAACAACAGGGAGAACAAGCTTCTCAACAGGAATTGGATCGAAGATTTAAAGAGATTCAATCCCAAGGGGATCGTTTGGCTAGGTCCATGACCATCAGAGAGCTGAAGGCGTATCGTCTGCTTGTTAAAAAATTTCTGGAAGACACGGTAAGACGGGGCGTAAGTATGAAGGAATCCAGAGGATGGGATCGCCGTGGCCGTGGTAAACGCTACAAGTTGTTAGATGAAGTTGATGCTGCATTGCTTGCGATGGCTGATGAACTGTTGGAAACAGAACAGGGTAAGATTGAATTACTGCAGAAGATCGGTGAAATTCGCGGCATATTAATAAATTTAAGTTTTTAGAAGTGTGATGGAAATGCAAGGCAGTCGGTGTGATTCGAACTTTCGATCGTTGTTGTCCTGTGATTGTTTTTATTTTATAACCCCTAATTGGGTAACAATCACATGACAAAGACGAACTGAGATTATGCTTTCGAGGCAGCTTTCCGTAGGAAAGCTTGTAGCTTCTCCAGTTTCGAATCTCACCTCCTGCCCCTTTAAGAGCAAAGTTTCCATCACACTCCTAGGTGTCAGGCAGGGAGGTATGAGGGCATCATGTCGTTTCAAGAAATAATGGGTCAAGATACCGCCAAGCAATTGCTTATGAGGGGCCTGCGCCAAGATCAAATATCGCATGCCTATATATTTAGTGGGCCGCCGGGAAGTGGGCAGAAGGAGATGGCGCTGACCTTTGCTCAGGCGTTATTCTGCACGAATCGGGTGAATGAGGATGCTTGCGGCGAATGCTTGGAATGTCGTAAAGTAAAGCACGGCAACCACCCGGATCTCCATCAGATTGCTCCCGATGGGTCTACGATTAAGATTGACCAAATCCGCGACCTGCAGCGAATTTTCTCTTATCGCTCGGAGAGTGGAAATTATAAAGTATATATTATTGATGAGGCCGAGAAGATGACGGTACAGGCTGCAAATAGTCTGTTAAAGTTTCTAGAGGAGCCCCCTTCTCCGGCTGTAGCTATTTTGTTGTCGGATAACGGACGAGCCCTACTGCCAACGATTCAATCGAGGTCACAATGGGTTCCATTTACTCCGCTGGATCCGGAACGTATGCTTCAAATTTTGTCAGTTGAGGGAATATCACCGACATTAGCAAGGTGTGCCGTGCATTTGGCGGCAGGACTGGGACCATGCCGAGAACTGCTTGGACAGAATTGGTTTGCAGAAATCAGAAACGTAGTGTTACAATTAGGGAAGGAGTCCATGGGCCGTGGTGGATCTCCATTAATAACAGCACAGCAGAGCGTGTTCAAAGCAGGTCTCGGCGATCATCTGGATATGTTATTTAATTTATTCCATTTGTGGTTTAAGGATATGGTTCATGCGCTCTATCATAGACATGACCGAATTGTATTTATAGATGAGCTGGATTTTATCGTCAAACACGCTCACTCCCGAAGTGCACAGCAGTGGATTGATGCTATGGCGTTAGCCGCAGAGAGCAAGAAGAAGTTAAGATACAATATGAATGGACAGCTCTGTCTTGAGAGTTTTCTCATCGGTATTGAGGGACAGCATTAAAAGAATAGCGGTAAACACATACTAGATTAACTAACTTTCTCCCGTTAAAGAGCATGGACTTCCATTAAAGCTTCATCAAGTTTTTTTATTGGCTATACGAGGGGGTAAGTTTTTGTATACTGTAGTGGGTGTCCGTTTCAAAAAAGCGGGCAAAATATATTATTTCGATCCGCTGGAGCTTCCGGTAGAGAAGGAACAGAGCGTCATTGTTGAAACGGCGCGAGGGATCGAATATGGTAAAGTCGTTATCGGAAAAAAACAAGTAGGGGAATCCGATGTCGTTCTTCCGCTGAAGAAGGTCATCCGGATTGCAGATGACACTGACGCCTGCATTGTGGACGAGAATAAGCTTGCGGCAAAGAATGCATTTGCCACTTGTTTAAATAAAATCAAGGATCATGATCTAAAAATGAAGTTGGTTGATGTGGAGTTTACGTTTGACCGTAATAAGATCATTTTCTATTTTACGGCTGAGGGGCGGGTTGATTTCCGCGAATTGGTCAAGGATTTAGCTAGTATTTTCCGTACTCGGATCGAACTCCGGCAAATCGGGGTAAGAGATGAAGCGAAGATGCTTGGCGGGATTGGACCTTGTGGACGAGTATTGTGCTGCTCATCCTGGCTAGGTGACTTTGAACCAGTCTCGATCAAGATGGCTAAAGATCAGAGTTTATCACTTAATCCGACCAAGATATCCGGTCTATGCGGTCGATTGATGTGTTGCTTGAAATTTGAGCATGATAACTACGAAAGTGTGAAGGAAGAGCTTCCTTCAGTAGGAAAAATGGTTGTCACCTCATTGGGAGATGGTAAGGTGGTCGGCCTGAATGCGGGTTCACGTACCGTTCATGTTCAATTATTCGAAATTGGCAAAGTGAAAGAGCTGCCATTGGATGATGTCGTTGTTAAATAAGGTAACACATATTCTCAAGATAGACTTTAGAGATGACTCTGGGGTGGGCACTTGAAGAACAAAGATATTTTTACTCATATTCAAGCATTAGAATCACAAATGGGAGATATACATGATGATTTGGGCACGCTAAAACTTGAAGTGAAGAAACTGGTGGAAGATAACCAGCGACTTCTCGTAGAGAATGAGCAGTTGCGCAAAATATTAAAGCGGGAGAGCTCCGAAGGCCGCTTACCTTTGACCTCTGCGGATAAGGTAACTCATCCTTTTGAGGGTAAGGAAGCCATCGATTTGGTGGGAGAGGGTTATGACAACCTAGCGCGTTTATATCACGAGGGCTTTCACATTTGTAATGTGTATTACGGACATTTACGTACGGAAGGCGATTGCCTATTCTGTCTCTCTTTTTTGAATAAATAACAAGCCGTAGGATATGTCCTACGGTTTTTTTTAAATGGTCCAGCAAATTATATTTTAAAAGAATGGAAGATCACATAAATGAACAAAGTACCTATATTTGAGCAGGAACGCATAGATGATCTACTTACCCACCAATTACGGATCATTCAAAGCGATGAGGTGTTCAGCTTCTCGATGGATGCCGTTCTGTTAGCTCGATTCGCATCGGTACCCAAGCACGGTAAGATTCTAGACTTATGTACTGGTAATGGAGTAGTGCCACTACTGTTATCTACACGGACTGGGGCGAATATTGAGGGGATTGAGATTCAACCTAGATTGGCGGATATGGCAAGACGAAGCGTAGAAATGAACGGATTACAAGATGTGATTCAAATTCGTGAAGGTGACTTGCGTGAATTGGTGAAGGAGACCGGTCATGGAGTATACGATGCTGTGACAGTGAATCCTCCTTATATGCCCCTTACAGGCGGCGATCTCAAGTTAAATTCCCACCAAGCGATTGCCAGACATGAGATTCATTGTAGTTTGGAGGAAGTGATTGCTTCGGCAATGCGTTTAGTTAAGAACGGCGGGAAAGTATCAATGGTGCATAAACCGCAGAGATTGGGTGAGATCATTACTTTGTTGCGGCAGTACAGGTTAGAGCCGAAAGTTATCCGATTCGTTCATCCACGGCCTGGAACGGAGTCTAACATCGTGTTAATTGAAGCACTTCGCGATGGGAAACCAGATGTAAGAATTTTGCCGCCGTTGATCGTTTATAAGGAGAATGGGGAATACTGTGAGGAAATCATGAACATTTATTATGGATCAGAAGAGGGAAAAGAATGACTATACAAGTACAGAAGAGTTTTGAAGATAAAAAAGAGGCAAACCCCTGCGGCAAATTGTTTCTAGTAGCTACGCCGATCGGCAATTTGGAGGACATGACCTTCCGTGCAATCCGTACACTGCGAGAAGTGGATATTGTTGCAGCGGAGGATACAAGACAGACACGCAAACTGTTAACACATTATGAAATTTCTCCTGGTAAGTTATTGAGTTATCACGAACATAACAAGGTGGCGAGTGGTCCAGAATTAATACGTCTTATAATAGAAGGAAAAAATTTAGCACTCGTCAGTGATGCCGGTCTACCAGCCATTTCAGACCCCGGTAGTGACCTAGTGAAGCTGGCATTAGAACAGCACATATCAGTCATTCCGATACCTGGTGCTAACGCTGCTTTATCAGCTCTGATTGTCTCGGGATTATCTACCGAACGATTTCAATTTCTCGGATTTTTGCCGCGTGATAATAAAGAGCGAGAGAATTTACTTCGTAGTCTAGAGGATGAGCAAGGCACAGTGCTGTTGTACGAGTCACCTCATAGAGTGCTCAAGACATTGGAAGCGATCTATGAGATATGGGGTGATCGGAAGATTGTCATGGCTCGTGAGCTAACCAAACGATATGAAGAGCTAGTCAGGGGCCATATAAGCGAATGCCAAGATTGGCTGGCAGAGCATCCACCACTCGGTGAATATTGCTTGGTTATCGGCGGAGCAGATCCTAATGAAGTGAAGCAGAGACGGGATGCCTGGTGGCAGGCGCTATCCGTTGAGGAGCATGTTCAGCATTATGAGGTACAGGAACGTATTTCACGTAAAGAAGCGATGAAAAAGGCGGCAAATGATCGAGGAGTATCAAAAAGAGATATATATCAGGAGCTATTATGATCCTATAACAAAAAAAGAGGTCCTCACTAGTAGGAAACAAACCTAGTAGAGGGACCAAGGAGATATGAAAAAGGTTAGAATTAACAGTTTCAGTAAATCTATTATATACTATAATTCTTAATTTGTCACAGGGGTTGGAATTTCAGTGATACATTCGTGACAAACGATCTTTCCTTTGAAGTAGATTACATTCTCAGCGTTGCCACAGAAGATACAAGCAGGCTCATATTTCTTCAACATGATGCGCTCTCCATCTACATATATTTCAAGTGCATCTTTTTCACCAATGCCCAGTGTGCGGCGTAATTCAATCGGAATAACAACCCGACCTAATTCATCTACTTTTCTTACAATACCGGTTGATTTCATCATAACTGATGATAACCCCTTTCGCTATAATTTAAATATGTCATGATTCGACAAACTTCTATCTTTTATGATAATTATAATACCAACCATTGCCAAAATAGTCAACCTATTAATGGTATATTTCTTTTATTTCTCCATATTTACGTTTTGAAGGGGCATATTCCACCTATAATTATAGTGAAATTAACCAATTCTCACAATTCGACATTTTGGAAATCCAAGCATCGCCAGTTTTCGACACCTTTCGACATATTGTGTCGACATTGGTCAAAATCTCTCTTCGTTTTCAAAAAAATATATTGAGATAAGGAGTGTTAGCCATGCATCGCCAGTTACGTGAAGAAAAGGTGTTCAAAGATCCCGTACATAATTATATTCATGTACAGGATGAGATAATCTGGTCCTTGATTAATACCACGGAATTTCAGCGTCTGCGCCGTATTAGGCAGCTTGGGACATCCTATTTGACGTTTCATGGTGCAGAACACAGCCGATTCTCACACTCACTAGGAGTATATGAAATCACTCGCCGTATCATCTCACAGTTTGAACAGAGTAAGTATCCGGATTGGCCAAGAGATGAAAGACTCGTCGCTCTTTGCGCGGCGTTGCTTCACGATCTTGGACATGGACCTTTCTCTCATTCAATCGAGCAGGCATTTCAGATGAACCATGAGGATTGGACATGTAAAATTTTGCTCGGTGACACGGAGGTTGGCGCGGTATTACGTAGATTAGGTGATGATTTCCCAGATAAGGTGGCAGCCGTCATCCGCAAAGATTATGACAAAGCCATTGTCGTTAATTTGGTATCAAGTCCACTAGATGCAGACCGGATGGATTACTTACTTCGGGACGCTTATTTTACTGGTGTTAATTACGGTACGATAGATATGGACCGGATTTTGCGGATGCTTCGTCCGTTTCAAGGCCGAGTTGTTGTAAAGGAATCAGGGATGCATGCTGTGGAAGATTATTTAATGTCGCGATATCAGATGTATTGGCAGGTGTATTTTCACCCGGTCACTCGTAGTTCCGAGATCATTCTGAGACAAATCTTCCGCCGTGCAAAAGAACTATATAATGAAGGGTATTCCTTTGCTTTCTTGCCGGATCCCTTACCAGGACTGTTCAATCGTGAATTAACGGTACAAGAATATCTACTATTAGATGAAGCTTTGATTCAAACTACATTTATGCAATGGCGAAATGATAAGGACAAGCTACTAAGTGATCTTTGTTGCCGATTTATGGACCGTAAATTGTATAAATATGTAGAAACTGATTCTCTTGATAAAGAATTAATTGAGGAAATCCGGCGTGCATTTGCAGAGGTGGGCCTCAACCCAGATTACGATCTGGAGATTGATTTTCCAACCGACCTGCCTTATGATGTGTTTCGTCCTGACGGGGAATTTAGGGAGAAGCAAATATTACTTTTGGACCGTCAAGACAGGCTCCGGGAAATTTCTGAGGTGTCGGATATTGTCCGGTCGATCAGCGGACTTCATCGAGGGAAATTTCATTTGTACTTTCCGGATAATAAATTGATACCTATGTTAAATAAACTTCCCCAAGAAATCGCTGATTTGTTTCAAATATAGACATATATAGGAGGCGCAACAAGATGCTATTTGATACTCATACCCATTTGGATGCTATTCAGTTTGATGAAGACCGTGAGGAAACGATTACAAGGGCATTGGAGAACGGGGTTACTCGAATGATCAATATCGGTTTTAATCGAGAAACGATCCCTACAACAATGAAATTAGCAGAGGCTCATGAATTCATTTATGCGGCTGTGGGATGGCATCCACAGGATGCGATTACGATGCGTGAGGGCGATTTGGACTGGATCGCTGAATTATGCGCTCATGAGAAAGTAGTAGCTATTGGTGAAATAGGCTTGGATTATTATTGGGATACATCCCCTAAAGATGTTCAACATAAGGTATTTCGCGATCAAATCGGATTAGCTCGGAGTCTAGGGATGCCAATTTGCATCCATAACCGCGATGCTCATGAAGATGTGGTACGGATTTTACGTGAAGAGAAGGCTAGTGAGATCGGTGGAGTGATGCATTCATTCTCTGGAAGCTGGGAAATTGCCAAAATGTGTCTAGATATGGGATTTCATTTATCGTTTGGTGGCCCCATCACTTTTAAAAACGCTAAACAACCAAAAGAGGTTTTGGCACAGACACCGATGGACCGATTATTGATCGAAACAGATTCCCCATATTTGACACCACACCCATATCGAGGAAAAAGAAATGAGTCTGCACATGTACGCTTAGTTGCGGAAGCGGCGGCAGAGATTAAAGGCATGTCCTTTGAGGAAATCGCCGAAATAACCACCAAAAATGCACTGGAACGATTTGGGATTAGATGAATTCGGGAGTAAAAAGGACGAAAAAGGTAGCAATCGGGAAAGATTAATACATTTTAACCGTTTAAAGCTAGATTATTACAATTTTTTAACCATATTTTTAAAAAAACGTGCTTGATTCGTCCTTTACAACATGTATCGAAACAGGATAGAATCTTTTCAGTAATCGAAAATGATGCCATTTGGTAATCCTTGGATATCTTCGATCACATGGTTCCATGAACCAGTCTCGCTGAATCTCCTGCATGGGAGAACGGGGGAACCGATACGATATAGATTAGGTCAACTACCAATCTTACCGTAATTGATTTCTTCATAGGGTCTTTGGGGTGAATTCGAGGTCATTGCGCCATGAGCGAATGTACTGAGAAAGGGCGGCTCTCTGCGTCCGAATCCGACAGCTAACCTCGTAAGCGTCTAAGAGAGGCAACTCGTGCATCCTATTACATCACGATACTCGGAAGCCACGAAGGAGTTCCTCTGACTCTTTCTTTAGGCTTCTTTTATTTTGAATAAATGTAATAGGCACATCATACTCTTGTTAATCAGGAGGATGACATATGCCGACCGGACTGGGGCAGGATGCGAAATGCAGTAGTTCATGCATTTCGTAAAAATGAATAATAGTCACGTCAAATGTATCTTATATCGAATTAGACGGCGGGGCTATGAAGGAGGACGGAAGATATGGGCATTTTCCACAAAAAGGAAACCCATGAATCACGCTCATCCAGCATGTCTTACGCAATGCATTGGAAGCCTGAAAATTTACGCCTTGTTTCTGTAATTAGCTTGTTGGCAGTCGCTGTAGTTATCATCACCGTGATTGGATTGAATAGCCAAGATAAGAAGAGCATCAGCTTGGTCATCGATGGTCAGATCCAACCCTTAGAGACTCGTCAATCGCTAGTGAATGAAGTGTTGGATGAACACTCCATCGTATTGAAACCCGAGGACAAAGTTTCGCGTTCACTCGCTAGCACCCTTAAGGATGGAGACCGAATTGTCATTATACGTGCCATTCCTGTAAAGGTTATAGCGGATGGAACAACTAGAACCCATTTTACAACACAAAACAACGTAGAGGGCGCAATCAAGGAGCTTGGTGTATCCTTGGACCCAGCAGATAAAGTTACTCCTGCTCTAACTAGTGCACTTAAGTCTGATTTGGAGATTCGTATTGTCCGGGTCGACAAACATACGGTGCAACAGCAAGAGACTGTACCATTCACAATCGTTAAGACTGCTGATCCAGAATTGCTTAAAGGCAAGACGAAGGTGATTCAGCAGGGAAGCGAAGGACTGGTTACACACAACATAGAGAAAGTATATGAAGACGGAGTTTTCGTATCTAAGCATTGGTTAGGCAAAGAGGTCTCGAAGGCCGCTCAGCCGAAAGTAATTGCCGTAGGCACGAAGAAACCGACAGCCGTTCTGTCTGCCAGCATCACCCGGAAAGAGGGTGGGGTCGATATTAGTGGACTAACGTCTAAAGGTGGCGTCTCGTTTAAATATAAAAAGATGATCAAAAACGTCACGCTAACTGCCTACTCTGCTGAGGAGGATGGCATAGGTACGAAGACTGCTTCCGGTACCCGCGTACAAGAAGGGAGAACGATAGCCGTTGATAAGAACATTGTCCCTATGGGATGGTGGGTCTATATCGAAGGCGTTGGCTTCCGTCGTGCCGAGGATACTGGTGGTGCAATTAAAGGCAACAAGATTGACGTTTATTACGATAGCCTGAAGGCTGCCAACCAGTTTGGCCGTAAGAAGGGCCGTACAGTCTATGTCATTGGTCCTACCAAACCTGAGTTGAACTAGGCTAAGCTAGTTTTACTTTGCATGAGGAATCGGATAGTATTAGTTTAATAAATAGATGGGTTCAAGAAGAGGATTTATCCTCTTCTTTTTGTTGTGATAAGGAAGGAAGGAATGACATGATTAAAGAGGTCATTGTGGTGGAGGGCCGAGATGATACGGTTGCCGTGAAACGGGCGGTAGAAGCCGATACGATAGAAACAGGTGGTTCTGCGATTAATGAAATGACGCTACGGAAGATTGCTCTAGCACAGGAGCGGCGGGGGGTCATTATTTTTACAGATCCTGACCATGCCGGTGAGCGTATTCGCAAAATTGTGGCCAATCGGGTTCCAGGTTGTAAACATGCCTTCCTTCGGGAAGCTGACGCGACCAAGCGCGGTGATATCGGGGTGGAGAATGCATCGCCTGAGGTCATACGCGAGGCGTTAGACAATGTACGTAGCGAGGTTGCTGGGGAAGCCGGCTTAATCGATTGGGACGATCTGATTGCTGCAGGACTCATCGTCCATCCAGAAGCAGCAGCCCGGCGAAGAATTATGGGAGAACTACTTGGTATCGGATATTGCAACGGTAAACAATTTTATAAACGAATGACGGTGTTCAGAATTAGCCGTGAAGAATTCGTGGCCGCACTGGCACAATTGGAAGACAAAGGGGTATAACTTGTCATGAGTATAATGGAAGAAGTATCAACACCGCGCCGCACGAAGGAGATTATTTCGCGGCATGGGTTTAAGTTCAAAAAAAGCCTCGGTCAGAATTTTCTGATCGATCAGAATATTCTCAGTAAGATTGTGGCTGCAGCGGGGCTGGACAAGTCCAAGGGGGCACTAGAGATTGGTCCCGGTATTGGAGCGCTCACGGAGAAGCTTGCTCAGGAGGCGGGTAAAGTAGCGGCCGTAGAGATCGACCAACGCTTGATTCCTATTCTTCGGGAGGTTCTAGAGCCCTACCCGCAAATTAACGTCATTCATGGTGACGTATTGAAGCTGGATTTACGATCCTTATTTGAAACGGAGTTTGGTGACGTTAGTGGCGTTAGCGTTGTAGCTAATTTACCTTATTACGTGACGACTCCGATCCTGATGAAGCTATTGGAAGAGAAGCTTCCCCTTGAACATATCGTCGTGATGATCCAGAAGGAAGTAGCAGAGCGCATGGCAGCCTCTCCAGGAGGTAAGGAGTATGGTAGCCTCAGTATCGCCGTTCAGTATTATAGTGAGCCTGAATTGATCTGTAAGGTGCCACACACCGTCTTTATCCCGCAGCCGAATGTAGAGTCGGCAGTGATACGGCTAAGCGTGCGTCAAGAGCCACCAGTGCAGGTGGACGATGAAGGCTTCTTTTTCGAAGTGGTCCAGTCTTCTTTTACACAGAGACGTAAAACCATTGCAAACAATCTAAAGAGTCGTTTTTTCCCAGGTGAAGGCCGTGAGAAGCTAGAGCTTCTGCTGGCAGATGCGGAGATTGAACCTACACGGCGTGCAGAAACGCTAAGTTTGGAGGAGTTCGCCAGACTCAGTAATGTACTGCTTGGCGCTGGACTGAACTCTTAGTTGCTGTAACCAATCCCTCTGTTAGCCCATAGGATGGGGGTAGAGGTGATTGACTTGACGAATTTGGGAGACTTGGTCGTTCGCAAATCTTACGGAGGAGATGTAACCTTCCGAATCGAGAAGATTGAGCGGAGCGTGGCCATAATCAAGGGAACGGAATTTCGGTTGCTGGCTGACGCACCTTTGACTGATTTAATCAAAGTGGATCCGGATTCTCCGAATGAACGAGCGAATACAGCAAATATCAGAGCTACGAAATCATTGGAGTGGTTACACCGAGAACGAGTTGAGCAGGCGGAGCGTAATCGGGCCGTGTTAAATCATGAGTGGAATCCGCAGAGCAGTTCGCAACCTGAACCGTCATATTTTGAAGTGCCAGGAAAGGTGCTTCATCTAGATGGTGACGAGAGATACTTGAAGAAAAGTCTCGATCTGTATGAGAGACTGAGAGTGCCCGCGCATGGGTACTTTGTGAATGAGTCTGCGATGGCGGGAGCTCTACAACGTTTGCTACCTACTATACGTCCAGAGATTGTGGTATTGACGGGCCATGACGGTGTACTCAAGAACCGACCTAATGGCAACTTATACCATTTATCGAGCTATAAGAACTCCAGTCATTTCGTAGATGCTGTTGGGGTAGCGAGGGAATATGAGCGCAATTTTGATACCCTGACGATTGTTGCAGGGGCGTGTCAATCCCATTTCGAAGCGTTGCTACAAGCAGGAGCCAATTTTGCCAGTTCGCCAGGCAGAGTGCTTATTCATGCGCTTGATCCGGTCTACATTGCCGCGAAGGCATCGTTTACGCCCATCCGCGATACGATCCATATCAAGGATGTACTGAACAATACAATCAGTGGCACTCAGGGTGTGGGCGGTATTGAAACACGCGGCAGCTATCGCATTGGCCTGCCCAAACCTATGGATTTAGCGACATTGAAGGTAGTGCCTTCTATGTAGTGATGTCAAGCGAAGAACGTCCGAATTCCTCGGGCGTTTTTTTATTTTTAGCAAAAAATGAAGGCGATTTATACGTTCCAAAAAAAAATCGTTGACAACCGTTTTTTCTGGCTGATATAATTATCTGTTTCGAATTGACAAATGACTCACCTGCATGTATAATGAAATAAGAAAGTAGGTGGTCATAGGCAATGGCTAAAAATGCGCTGTCGGATATTAAGCATAGTCTCGACGCTCACGTAGGACAGAAAATTATGCTCCGGGCAAACGGAGGTCGCCGAAAGACCGTCGAACGCACTGGTGTATTGGAAGAGACTTATCCTTCTGTCTTTATTGTGAAGTTGGATGAAGAACAACAGACCTTTAAGCGTGTGTCATACAGTTATGCCGATATACTTACCGAATCCGTTGAAGTCATGATTTGTAACGACAACAACGAGCTTAGGATTTCGTATATTAAACCATGAACATCATGATTATTCAGTAAACGACCTTAGCCAAAGCGAGGTCGTTTTTTTATGCCCAGTAATTCCACCGTATGAGAGGGCCCAGAAGGCGTCATACTAACCTTGTTTCTTCATATCCATCATTTCCGTAAGGAGGGCTAGCTATGGGGCGTAGAAGACGTAGCATCATGTCGGAGGATCTAAAGGTGGAACTAGCCAAGGATCTAGGATTCTATGACACGGTTCAGCAGGAAGGCTGGGGCGGGATCAAGGCGAAGGATGCTGGCAATATGGTCAAAAGGGCGATACAGCTTGCTGAGCAGGCCGCTGCAAAGAAATAACAAAGTGCGAAGCTCCCATTCAGGGGGCTTCGTTTCTTCGATTAGGCAGGACATAGGACTTTCCAAATTGAATTTAGTGACTTATAGCGGTTTATTCTTAGGTGAAGATCAAGTAGAATGAGGGGAATAGATAAAGACTCTTTTTGGAAAGAACAACCTCTCCTACTGTAGATAGACGAGGATGAAAGTTTTTTTTATAATATGTTAAGTCATGTGAATCTATGGAAATGCTGAGGGTGAGGTGTATACCTTGAAAATATATGAAAAAGCGCCAGCAAAAATCAATTTGATGTTGGACGTATTACATAGGCGCGAAGATGGGTACCACGAGGTTGAGATGATTATGACCATGGTGGATCTTGCCGACCGATTGGAAATGAGCACGCTCCCACGGGATACCATTATTATTTCGAGTCAAGTTGGGTATATTCCGCTCGATGAGAAGAACCTTGCTTTTCAAGCGGCTAGACTGATTAAGGATCGTTATAACGTACGTAGTGGCGTATATATTCATCTTGATAAGAACATTCCTGTAGCGGCTGGTCTGGCCGGTGGCAGTAGTGACGCGGCCGCTACACTTAGAGGATTAAATCGGCTCTGGGGGCTGAACATTCCTGTAGAAGAACTTAAGGCACTTGGCGCAGAGCTAGGATCTGATGTACCGTTCTGTGTGACGGGAGGGACTGCACTTGCAACTGGCCGTGGAGAGATTCTGACCCCTCTACCGAACCCTCCTCAATGTTGGGTGGTGCTGGCGAAGCTGCCGATCAATGTATCAACTGCGGAAGTATACGGTCGGTTACGTAGCTCACAAATCCCAAATCATCCTTCAGCTGGTGCGATGATTGAGGCGATAGAGAATGGATCTTTTCTAGGTGTATGCGACAGGCTCGGAAATGTTCTGGAGGATGTAACGCTGCAAATGCATCCTGAGGTGGCTCACTTGAAGGAAAGTATGCTTAAGCTTGGAGCTGACGGTGTTCTGATGTCAGGTAGTGGTCCAACGGTGTTTGGACTTGTCTCTAAAGAATCTAAAGTATCGCGAATTTATAATGGACTACGTGGCTTCTGCAAAGAGGTATATGCCGTACGACTGTTAACCAAAGGCTAATATTTGGACAAAACCGTACAAAAGTGGTATATTTTCTATAAAATATTCGGATTTAGCGAGGGGTACTTCGTGAAAAAATTAAAAAGAAGCGCTCGTTTAGTAGAAATGACTCAATATTTATTATCTCGTCCACATCATTTGATTCCGCTCACGACGTTCGCGCAACGTTACGGAGCAGCCAAATCTTCAATTAGTGAAGACTTGGCTATAATCAAGGAAGTGTTTGAGGACGAAGGAATGGGTGAACTGCTTACCCTAGCAGGCGCAGCTGGTGGAGTTAAATACATTCCTAAGGTAAGTCGTGAAGGGGCTCTGCTCTTTATCAATCAGCTCTGTGAGAAGCTATCACAACCCGACCGCATCCTCCCAGGCGGTTATTTGTATATGTCGGATCTGTTAGGACAGCCCGGTCTGATGAATGAAGCAGGGAAGCTGTTTGCTACGGCTTTTGCCGATGTGGCAATTGATTGCATTATGACGGTGGAGACCAAAGGCATCCCGCTCGCTTACGCTACGGGTGCTGAGCTCAATTTGCCGGTCGTACTAGTTCGAAGAGACCACCAGGTAACTGAAGGCTCTGCTGTAAGCATTAATTATGTCTCCGGGTCACAAAAAAGCCTGCACACCATGAGCCTGTCTCGTCGTGCACTTAAAGAGAGATCCAGGGTGCTTATTGTTGACGACTTCATGAAAGCTGGAGGGACGATCCAAGGCATGGTCGATCTGCTGGGTGAGTTTGATGCAGAAGTTGCTGGAGTTGGCGTTTTGGTGGAATCTGGGGAAGTGGAATCGGAACAACGGTTGCTCCATGATTATATATCCTTGGCGACACTTCGGGCGGTAGATGCCAAAGGCAAGGAAATATCCGTCGAGCCAGGTAATTATTTTTCTAGAAAATAATAGCCCAAAGATCTGTCGATTTTACACAAAAACAAAGATTTTAAGACGAAACATGTCGAAATACTCTTGTTTTTAAAAAAATTCCTGATTTTAGGTCATTTTGTTCACGAAAAAAAAAGGATTTCCGTTTGCTATGTGGAATATTACACCAAGTCTCTGATGGAAAAAGGTGGTGAACACATATGCAAATTACGGATGTAAGGCTTCGCCGAGTTAGTTCAGAAGGTAGAATGAAGGCGATCGCATCCATTACCATCGATAACGAGTTTGTTGTTCATGACATTCGTGTAATCGACGGCAACAATGGAATGTTTGTGGCAATGCCAAGCAAGCGCACTCCGGACGGGGAGTTCCGGGATATCGCGCATCCGATCTCTTCCGGTACACGCGAGAAGATTCAAGCTGCGGTATTGGCTGAATACGAACGAGCTGCTGACCAAGAGGAAGTTATCGAAGAAGGGGCTTAAGCCAAGTTTTGATCCATCAATTGGGGTTTGAGAAAAGAGAGCCATGTATCATGGCTCTCTTTTCTTTTTGGCCTAAATGAGATATATTCAGTATTGAGTTTAAGAGAAGGAGGCCGGGGCCTTGAAAAGATTAGCGATTGTTCTTGCTGCAGGTCAGGGGAAGCGCATGAAGTCAAAGCTTTATAAAGTGCTCCATCCCGTGTGTGGCAAACCGATGGTTGGGCATGTCCTGAACGCGGTAAAGAAAGTCAATTGTGAACGCAGTGTTGTGGTCGTTGGCCACGGTGCTGAAGCGGTCCAATCTTATCTAGGAACGTCTGCCGAATACGTACTGCAGGAAGAGCAGCTTGGAACCGGTCATGCTGTCAAGCAAGCAAAGCCGCTCTTGGGAGGGGAAGAAGGAATTACCCTTGTCATTTGCGGGGATACTCCACTGGTAACGGAGGAGACACTTGAAGCACTGATTAGTCTTCATTCCCGTAGCGGAGCTGCGGCAACCGTGCTTACAGCTTCACTAGATAACCCGGTTGGTTACGGGCGTGTTATCCGAGGAGCTAACGATTCCGTACAACGTATTGTTGAACAGAAGGATTGTTCACTTGAAGAAGCTGCAGTACAGGAAATTAACACCGGCACTTATTGTTTTGACAATGCCAAGTTGTTTGCTGCACTGGAGAAAGTAACGAATCAGAATGTTCAGCAGGAATACTATTTGACAGATGTGATCGGTATTTTGGTGCAAGAGGGCGAGATTGTCGAGGGTTATTTAACAAATGATTACGCTGAATCGATTGGTGTTAACGACCGTTTAGCACTGTCCGAGGCGGAGTCGTTTATGCGTGAGAGAATTTTGCGAAAGCATATGCTCGGCGGTGTAACCATTATCGATCCAAGCTCGACATATATCGGAGCGGACGTAACGATCGGAGCCGATAGTATCATTTATCCGGGGTCATCTATTTCCGGTCAAAGTGTTATTGGTGAGGATTGCGTTATTGGTCCCTCAACTGAAATTGAAGATTGCCAGATCCACTCAGGTGCAAAGGTTAAACAATCGGTGCTCTGTCAAGCAGAAGTCGGCAGGGGAACGACGGTTGGGCCTTTCGCTTATTTGCGTCCAGGCGCAAAACTAGGTGAGGATGTCAAAGTAGGTGATTTCGTAGAAATCAAGAATGCCTCTTTGGGTGATGGCTCTAAAGTGTCTCATCTGAGTTATATAGGAGACGCTAAAGTAGGCAAGAATGTAAATATCGGGTGCGGTGCGATTACGGTCAATTATGATGGATATAATAAGTCTATTACTGAGATTGAGGACAATGCGTTTATTGGCAGTAATGTGAATTTGATTGCACCAGTGAAAGTTGGCAAGGGCGCATATGTTGTTGCTGGCTCAACCATTACTCATTCTGTAAATGATAACGACCTTGCGATTGCAAGAAATCGGCAGGAGAACAAAGCCGGGTATGCTGAGAAGCTCCGTGCGCGTGCGAAAGCTAAGAAGCAAAGAGAACAAGAATCATAAACTCTTTATTTTTGTTTTGTAACAAGACGGCAAAGACGTGATAAATAGCCTTGAAATGCAGCAGGATATAGTATCAAATTAAGACGAGATAGATTTACTATCTATTACAGCACGGAGGGTTTTTAATTTATGACTTATTGTGATTCTAAATTGAAGATATTCACCTGTAATTCCAATCCCAAATTAGCTCATCAGATCGCTGATTATATTGGGATTCCAATGGGAGACTCGGAAACGACGAGCTTCAGCGACGGCGAAATCCAAGTTAAGTTGAATGAGAGCGTTCGTGGTTGTCACGTATATATCGTGCAGTCTACCTGCGGTCCGGTTAACGACAATCTGATGGAGCTTCTTGTTATGGTGGATGCTTTGAAACGGGCTTCGGCCAAGAGCATTAATGTCGTTATTCCTTATTACGGCTATGCGCGCCAAGATCGGAAGGCGCGTTCGCGTGATCCAATTACGGCCAAGCTAGTCGCTAATTTGATCGAGAAAGCCGGAGCCCACCGTGTGATCACAATGGACCTGCATGCGATGCAGATTCAAGGGTTCTTTGATATTCCGGTGGATCACATGTTAGGTGTACCTATCCTGGCACAATACTTCCGTTCTAAGCAAATCAGCAACCCTGTTGTCGTTTCACCGGATCATGGTGGGGTAGTTAGAGCTCGTAAACTAGCTGACTTCCTAAACGCACCGCTGGCGATTATCGACAAACGTCGTCCAGAACCAAACGTAAGTGAAGTTATGAATATCATCGGGAACATCGAAGGTAAAACGGCCATCCTTATTGATGATATCATCGATACTGCTGGTACGATCGTACTTGGTGCCAATGCCCTTAAAGAGGGCGGGGTTGAAGAAGTATACGCCTGCTGTACACACCCTGTGCTATCCGGTCCAGCGATGGAACGTTTGGAGAACTCTCCGCTCAAGGAAGTTATCGTAACGGATACGATTCCAATTTTGCATGCTAATCCAACCAGTAAGCTTCGGGTATTATCCGTCGCTCCACTGATGGGAGAAGCGATTATTCGCGTTCATGAAGAATTGTCCATCAGTAAGCTGTTTGAAATAGAATAATAATTCCTGCTGCTATACAGTCATACCGGGGTTACATCTTCCTGCTTGGAAGATGTAACCCCTATCCGCGTTAATCATTAAGAAGCTGGAGGGTTGATCAACATTGAAGTGGATCGTAGGTCTCGGTAATCCGGGGGGCCAATATGAAAAGACAAGACACAATATTGGTTTTATGGCCTTAAATGAGCTCTCCCGTAGACATGGTATAGATATCAAACAGAATAAATGCAAAGCTTTGGTGGGAGAAGGTTTTATCGCTGGACACAAAGTGGCACTGATCAAACCGATGACTTTTATGAATTTGTCGGGTGAAGCGGTGCGGGCATTCATGGATTACTACAAGGTGGCTCTGGAAGACATGGTCGTCGTGTACGATGATTTGGATACCGAGCTAGGTAGAATTAGACTCCGTTATCAGGGTAGTGCGGGGGGACATAACGGCATTAAGTCGCTGATACAGCATACGGGAACACAAACATTTAATCGTGTTCGAATGGGTATATCCAGACCTGACCCAGGACATGCTGTTGTTGATTACGTGCTCTCTGCATTTGCTAAGAAAGAGGCTCAGCTATTACAGGACTCCATTGAATCGACATGCGATGCACTGGAATATAGTTTGGATCATTCTTTTGAGCAGACGATGGCTAAGTTCAACGGATAGCCTGATATCTGACTTTTTGAACTTACACGGATAGTAGATTAGCTTGACCCAATGAAATAGTTTGACTTATATTGAGGTCCGCTGGGGGCTAAAGAGAGCTTGCCTAGGGCATACTGAAGGAATAACAACACTTCAGGAGGCATATAGATGGCAATAAACTATGTATGCAGGCATTGCCGAACATTTATTGGTAGAATCGATGCACCGGATGTCTCAGAGCTGCAGCTAGGCTTCCATTCCTTGACCCCCGATGAGCGGAGAGATATAATAGCGTATGATTCTAGCGGTGAGACAACGGTCCGGGTGACCTGTGATTATTGCAGGGAAGCGCTTAACAATAATCCCGAACTATCGCTGTTGACGAATCCATTGCAATAGAGGTATGGCTAAATAACGAAGGATGTATACCGAACTTAACGGTTATAGAGCCTTGGCGGCACGGTTGCTAAGGCTCCTTTTTGGTTACTGTGGGGAGACTGACAGGGCCTAACAATAGATTTCACTAAGCAATAAGAGAGGTGCCCATTTTGCTACAAGCACTTATTCAAGCATTTTCCCAAGACTCCGACTTCGCCTCTACGGTTGCAGGTGTAAAGGCAGGAATGAAGGAGCAATTGATTTCTGGACTATCGGGTTCATCGAGGCAAGTCATGCTGGCCGCACTCCATAAGGAGAGCGATCGTCCGTTGCTTATCGTTACCCATAATATGTTCGCCGCGCAGAAGATTGCTGAAGATCTACAAGAAGCTCTCTCAGCCAATGAGGTGCTACTATATCCTGCAAATGAATTAGTTGCTGCTGAATCGGCCGTATCCAGTCCTGAAATGCTGGCACAGCGGATTGAGGTGCTGTTACAATGCTCCCAAGGTTTCCGGGGGATTGTTGTGGCGCCTTATTCTGGTGTCCGTCGGTTCATTCCGACACCAGAGACGATGCGCGAAGCTTGGATCGAGCTGAAATTAGGGGGGACCCTTCAGCTTGAACTCTTTTTGAATAAGATGATTGAGCTTGGTTATGAGCGGGTTGAACGTGTGGAATCCAGGGGAGAAATGAGTATCCGTGGGGGGATTATCGACTTCTTTCCTTTGACCTCAACGATGGCCTATCGGGTAGAGTTGTTCGATGATGAGATCGATTCGATCCGTACATTTGATCCTGTGGATCAGCGGTCTGTCGATCAGATCAAAGAGGTGTCCATACCGCCATGCAAGGAACTCATTGCGTCTAAGGAACGTTTGGAGAAGGCAGCGCAAGTTGCAGTAGATCGCTTGGAAACGCAACTAGAGAAAATGAGTGATCGAAAAGCTAAAGGTAAATTACGCGAAGAAGTCTCCAAAGAAATTGAAATGCTGCGAGAGCATGTTTATTTTCCGGAGATTTATAAATATATTTCGTTGATTTTTCCTGAGCATAAGACATTATATGATTATGTTGCAAAGGATTCACTGCTTATCCTTGATGAGCCAGCACGTCTCTTAGAGACGGCCAAGCAACTGGAACGTGATGAAGCAGAATGGAATCTCAATCTGTTTCAGAATGGTAAAAGTCTGCCCGAGTTACCGCTTGCTTTTGAGAGTGATCATGTTCTGTATCGTCGGCCATTCCAAACGCTGTTTCTGTCGTTGTTTTTACGGCAAGTGCCACACACTCAACCTCAGAATATTCTGAACTTTGTTAGTCGCGCTATGCAGGATTTCCACGGTCAAATGAATGTGCTGAAATCAGAAATGGATCGCTGGAAGAAGAGCGGAGCTCAAGTGATCATGCTGGCTAACGGGGAAGAGCGGATGGATCGCATGCGGCGGGTGCTGCAGGATTATGGTATCGATGAGCCAACTCTACTAAATGGTAATCTACAGTCAGGATTTGAGCTACCATCTGTGCATTTGGTGGTCATAACCGAAGGTGAGATGTTCTCCCAGAAGCAGCGTAAAGCACGCAAAGTGGGCAAGAACATGGACAACGCAGAACGGATCAAGAGTTACACCGAGCTGAAGGTTGGCGATTATGTAGTCCATCAGAATCACGGGATTGGTAAATATATCGGAATTGGTACGCTTGAGGTAGGCGGGATTCACAAAGACTATATGCATATTTTGTATGCGGGTGGAGATAAGCTGTCTGTACCAATTGAGCAAATTGATTTGATTCAGAAATATGTAGGCTCCGAAGACAAGGAACCTAAAGTATATAAGCTTGGTGGTAATGATTGGACTCGCGTGAAGAGTAAGGTTCAATCTTCTGTTCAAGATATTGCCGATGAACTCATCAAACTCTATGCGGATCGGCAAGCATCTCCAGGTTATGGATTTGAAAAAGATACGCCGGAGCAACAAGAGTTTGAAGCGATGTTCCCTTATGAAGAGACTCGGGACCAGATGCGGGCAATTGAGGAAATTAAAAAGGATATGGAACAAACTAGACCTATGGATCGCTTATTATGTGGCGATGTTGGGTACGGGAAGACGGAAGTTGCTATCCGCGCTGCTTTTAAAGCAGCTATTGAAGGCAAGCAGGTTGCGGTGCTTGTACCGACCACGATCCTGGCTCAACAGCACTATGAAACATTCCGTGAACGGTTTGCTGGATATCCTATTAATATTCAATCGCTCAGTCGTTTCCGCAGTCGTAAGGAACAGAATGAGACGATTAAGGGAGTCAAAAAGGGTACCGTCGATATTGTCATTGGTACACACCGTTTGCTATCTCAGGACCTCATTTTTAAGGATCTAGGTCTATTGATCGTTGATGAGGAGCAGCGGTTCGGGGTAACGCATAAGGAGAAGCTAAAAAGGCTGAAGACCAATGTGGATGTATTGACCCTGACGGCAACGCCGATTCCAAGAACATTGCACATGTCGATGCTGGGCGTACGTGATTTGTCGGTTATCGAGACACCACCTGAGAATCGGTTCCCTGTACAAACCTATGTCGTGGAGCATAGTCAGGCATTGGTTCGTGAGGCGGTCGAGCGGGAAATGGCTCGTGGAGGCCAAATTTATTACCTGTATAATCGTGTTCAAGGCATTCAGGAGATGGCTGCTCAAATTTCGATGCTTGTTCCTGATGCCCGGGTCGGGGTTGGTCATGGGCAAATGTCAGAGCAAGAGCTGGAGAAGACGATTCTTGATTTTCTCGATGGCGAATATGACGTCCTAGTCAGTACGAGCATTATCGAGACGGGGGTTGATATTCCGAATGTTAACACCTTGATCGTCCATGATGCTGACAAAATGGGGTTGTCCCAGCTGTACCAACTACGTGGACGTGTGGGACGTTCCAATCGGATTGCTTATGCTTACTTTACTTATCAGCGCGATAAGTCGTTGACCGAGGTAGCAGAGAAGCGACTACAGTCCATCAAGGAGTTCACAGAACTTGGTTCGGGATTCAAAATCGCTATGCGTGACCTTACGATTCGTGGTGCCGGGAATCTGCTCGGGGCCGAGCAGCATGGCTTTATCGCTTCTGTAGGATTTGATCTCTACTCGCAAATGCTAGCAGAAGAAATTAAGAAACGTAAGGTGTCTATGCTTGGAGAAGAAGTTCCTGAGGAGCAGTCGTGGAATACGTCAATTGATCTGGGTATCGATGCGTATTTACCATCCGATTATATTTATGATAGTATTCAGAAGATTGAGATATACAAGAAGACTGCATCTGCGTCGTCTTTTGAGGATGTCTCGGAACTTGAAGACGAGATGCTGGACCGATTCGGAGAATTGCCGGAAGCTGTGCAGAATTTACTCTCTGTAGCTAGAGTGAAGCTCTATGGTAAAATGTATGGCATTGAATCGATTTCACGGCGTGGTGAAGAGGTCATTGTGAAATTCTACAGTGGTCGTGAAAAGGATATCCTGCCGTCCAGACTTGCGGAAGTTGGAAATCTGTTCGGAAGACGTGTACAATTTAATCAAGGATCGATCATGCTGATCAATATCAAAACCAAGGGAATGGACGACAAACAATTGATGGGCTTACTGGAACAATTTCTAGAAGCTCTAAAGGATTCGTTCAAAGCGAAAGGGGAATTACAAAATGTTTCGAAGTAAAGGACGTACATGGAAAAGGTTAACGATTGCGATGGTGGCTGTATTAGCTTTTTCCGTTATGGCTGGTTGCGGGAAGAAGGATGAGTCCAAAGCCGGAAATGATACGAGTGCAGTAGTTGCTACTTATGAAGGTGGACAAATCACGCAAAATGAATTTGACCGGGAGTCACGCATTGTATTAGCACTTCAACCGCAAATGGAGCAGTTCCTACAATTGGATGATTTCCGCGAGTATTTGGTCAAGCAACAGATCGCCTACAAGTATCTAGACGAGAAGGCAGATGCTAAGATCAAGGAAGCAGGCAAGAAAAAAGCGGATGAACAATATAAAGCGATGAAAGAAGCATACGGTGCTGACCAATTTAAAGCGATGCTCGATGCACAAAAAGTAACAGAGAAAGAATTCCAGGACTATATGGTTCGGATTTATACAGTATTGGAAAGTCAATTGGTACTTATTAAAGATGACGAAGTAAAGGCTGAATTCGAAGCTACTAAAGATGATTACACAACAGCTTCAGTCCGTCACATTCTCATTGGATTCCAAGATGCGGAAGGCAACGAGAAGTACACAGACGAAGAGGCTCTGAAATTAGCCAATGAAGTCAAAGCAAAATTGGACAAGGGTGAGGATTTTGCAGCTCTAGCCAAGGAGTACAGTACCGATGCTGGTTCCAATGCCAATGGTGGATTGTATGAAAATGCTCAAGTAAGCCAATGGGTTGAAGAATTTAAACAAGCGGCACTAACTCAACCGATCAATGAAATTGGTGATCCAGTTAAGACAACATATGGTTATCATATCGTTCGTGTAGAATCACGGACTGAGAAGAAATTTGAGGATCTGACCGACACTGAGAAGGATTTGCTTAAGACGCAAGTAGCTTCTGCTAAATTGGACGAGTTCATGTCTGGCGAGTTAGAGAAGACGATCATCAAGAAAATCGACCTACCTAAGGTTGAAAAGGAAACTGAAGGAACAGAGGGTACTGAAGGTACTGAAGGTTCTGAAAACACAACAACACCGGAAACTGGAAATAATGCAGGAACCGAAACAAATACAAATACGAATAGCGGTAAATAATTTGGTTTAGGGAAGTCCAGGTATGGTGCAGAAGGCAGCGCGGAGACATCCGCGCTGCTTTCTTGCCCCGTCCCAAAGATTACGCTTTCAAAACGCATTGCAAATGGATGAATAAGTCGATGGAAAGGGATGAATACTATGGTTAGAATCACAGTAATCGAATCCCACCATTTCTTACAAAACATCACATAGCTGTCTTAAACGAAGTTCATCAAGATGAATTTTTTTATGCCAGTGATGTTGGAATAATGAGTAGGTTAGTGATATCCGTCTCATAAGTAATCAGTAGTTCAATTCAAAACTTCTTAAGGAAAGCGGGGCAACATGAAAATGAAAGCTACTGGAATTGTACGCCGTATCGATGATTTGGGCCGTGTGGTAATACCGAAGGAAATCCGTCGTACCCTACGTATTAGAGAAGGAGATCCACTGGAGATTTTTGTGGATCGCGATGGTGAGGTCATCTTGAAGAAATATTCACCAATCGGTGAATTAGGTGATTTTGCCAAGGAGTACGCAGAGTCCCTTTATGAAAGCACGGGGCATATTACGTTGATTTCGGACCGGGATACATTAATAGCTGTAGCCGGGGCTTCCAAGAAAGAATACTTGGATAAGCAGATTAGTTCGATGCTGGAAACTTGTATGGAAGGACGTAAAATTCTTGTTGAGGTAAACTCAGGATCTTACGAAATTAACAAAGACCATCCGGAGAATATTTCTTCTTTTGTCATAGCGCCTATCATTTCAGGTGGAGATCCGATTGGTACAGTGATTCTCTTGAACAAAGATGATTCCGTCAAAATGTCGGATCTTGAGTCCAAAATGGCCGAAACGGCTGCGGGTTTCTTAGCTAAACAAATGGAGCAGTAATGTCTCTTGACATAACCTATCTGTTATTCAAACACACTCCCGCTCATCGGGAGGGCCACGATGCCTTCCTGATGACACGGGAGTGTGTTGTTTTTGCAATGAATAAGGTAAAGAAGCTGCTCCAACTTTTACGAGGAAGGGAATTCAGCATATAATGGAATTTGGAATGTAAGCCATTATTATAATCTCTTTCGTAAAGTAGGTAACGCATGAAAGAACATGTTCAAAAAGTAGGCGGATCGAAGCTCCTTAAAGGGGCAGCGGTACTTAGTATAGCTGCGATATTTACGAAACTGCTCGGTATGCTGCAGAAGATCCCGATGCAAAATATTGGGGGAGACATTGTTTTTGGTATTTATAATACCGTCTATCCCTTCTATACGATTCTGATTATGCTAGCGACTGCAGGCTTTCCGACGGCGATTTCTAGGTTTGTAGCGGAACGTCATGCTGCAGGTGAAGAGGCAGGGAAGCGTGAAGTCATCAGGATGGCAAGCCTAGTTATGACGATTCTAGGCGTGGGTGGCTGCCTGCTCATGTATTTTGGGGCACCATTTATATCGCGGCTGATTGGGAGCAACCAATTGATTCCAGCTCTAAAGAGCTCCGCCCCAGCATTATTGTTTGTTCCGCTGAGCGCGGCTTTACGCGGCTATTTCCAAGGTTTACAGGACATGATGCCAACGGCAGTCTCTCAAGTGACGGAACAGGTCGTTCGGGTCGCGGTTATGATTATTTTATTACTGTATTTGAGTGGCCTAGGTTCTACTGATGCAGTGATCGCTGGAGGTGCCTTGGCAGGCTCGACTGCGGGAGGAATCGCTGGACTCTTTGTTATGTTGATGTATTGGCGCAGTTATCGCAAGCATGAGGGTACTATGCTTGGTGCGACGAACTCTCCATCACGGGGAGCTTCGTTACCGGAGCAGGGACAAGGCTGGCCGTTGCTCCGCTCCATGTTGAGTTACGCGATACCAATCTGCCTAGCATCGCTGGCTATACCACTAATTAGCCTAGTCGATACATTTACACTACCAAGACTGCTTCGAGAGAGCGGTGGCGAGATCGAGACGATGATGGCGGTTGGTGTATACAACCGGGGAATTCCTCTAGTACAACTAGTGACGATGATCGCAACTTCGCTTTCCGTGTTGTTTATTCCCGCTATGGCGGAATTAAAGATGAAGGGTGATCATGAAGGAATCCGGCGGCAGTCTACTGTAGCACTGCGCTGGTTCTGGCTGATCGGACTGGCTTCCTCTATCGGATTAGCTATGTTGGCTAAGCCGATCAATGTCATGCTGTACGGCGATGATGTTGGCAGTGGCACGATGGCTTGGATCGCTTGGACAGCCGCTCCTGGGGCGCTCGTCACGGTGTCGGCGGCCCTCCTGCAGGGGTTAGGCTACGCCAAGGCACCCGCGCTGCACCTGCTCATGGCAGCGGCGATTAAGCTGGTACTGAACGTGCTGCTCGTGCCGCAGTTCGGTGACGATGGCGCTGCCATCGCTGGCATCGCCGCCTACGCTGTAGCGGCAGCGCTGAACCTTGCGCTGCTACTACAGCGCGCAGGGCTCGCACTGCGCGTCCGCGATGCGCTGTTGCGGCCGGGCGCCGCGGCATTGGCGCTTGCCGCTGCGCTCGCGGCGCTGCGCCTCGCCGGAGCGGAGCTACCGCCAGGCCGGCTGGCTGCGGCGGTAGAGGCCTTGCTCGGCGTGCTGCTCGGCGTAGCCGTGTTCACTGCGGCGGTGCTGCGCACGCGCCTGCTGAGCGAGGCTGAGCTGCTGGCGCTACCACGCGTCGGCCCTAAGCTACTCCGCGTGCTGCGACGACTACGGCTGTTACGCTAGGCATCATCATGAAGCGTCGTTGTACGATTTAGTAAACGACCGGGACTAGTGGTATAGTAGTTACAAGAATTTGGCCCACTTTTTTTCTAAGGTAAATATAAATTGTGTATCTCTCTAATATTTGCCGCCTATGTTAACTGTGGGATAGGAGTGTGAAAGAATGAGCGGAAACATTACAGTAATCGGCTTAGGCTCGGGCGATCCTGATCGATTGACCCTGGGAAGCTTGAAACAGCTTCAAAATGCGCAGCAGCGTTTCGTTCGTACAAAAGACCACCCGGTCGTATCTTGGTTAGAGGAGACGGGTGTGAGCTTCTCATCGTTTGATACCGTGTACGAGGAGAAGGCAGATTTCCCTTCGGTCTACGAGGAAATCACAGAGCGATTAATCGCGAGTGCAAGGGGTAATGATATTGTATACGCGGTTCCTGGGCATCCGATGGTAGCGGAAGCTACGGTGAAGTTATTGCGGAGCCGTTGCCCCGAGGAAGAGATTACACTGAGTATCATTGGGGGAGAGAGCTTCCTTGACGAAGCTTTTCTGCGGTTTGGTTTTGACCCTATTGAGGGTTTTCAATTGCTCGATTCTTCAGGATTATCGCCTGCCAATATAGATCCGCGGATGCATACGCTTATTGGACAAGTTTACGACGTCTTTACGGCTTCGGAAGTGAAGCTCAGCCTGATGGAAGTGTATCCTGATGATTATGAAGTTGTCATCGGACATGCACTTGGTGTAGCGGGTCAGGAGCAAATGATTAAGGTACCGCTCTATGAGCTTGATCGGACGGAAGGGTACGGTAATCTGTCTCTCGTATACGTCCCAGCGAGTAACGATGATAGTTTGCGTATTCGTAGTTTTCAAAGGTTACATGAGATTGTCGACATTCTCCGTAGCCCAGAGGGTTGCCCGTGGGACCGTGAGCAAACCCATCAATCGATTCGTAAGAATCTAATTGAGGAGACCTATGAGGTGCTAGAGACGATCGATGACGATGATCCCGATCATATGCGAGAGGAACTCGGTGATTTGCTGCTGCAAATTATGCTTCACTCGCAGATGGAAGAGGAGACCGGCGCTTTTACCGTATATGATGTGATCCAAGAGCTAAATGAAAAACTAGTATATCGTCATCCTCACGTATTTGGAGAATTGAGCGCAGAGGATGCTGAGGCAGCGCTGAATAACTGGGAGGCCATGAAGGCTGAGGAGAAGCGGCGGAAAGGAATCGAGCCAGAGAGACTTTCAGTACTGGATGGCGTACCTCGAGATTTGCCAGCTTTGATGAAAGCATATAAACTACAGAAGAAGGCGGCCAAGTCAGGGTTTGATTGGGATCATATTGATGGCGCGTGGTCCAAGATCGAGGAAGAATTGGGCGAACTTAAGGAAGCAGTGCAAGGTGGGATGGATCCATTAGAGCAGACACGAGAGCTTGGGGATGTGTTGTTCTCGATTGTGAATGTAGCTCGGTTCATCGGGGTTGATCCCGAAGAGGCGTTGTCTCTGACCATTCTTAAATTTGTGCGACGGTTTAATTATGTAGAGGAAATCCTACGTGAGCGTGGCAAGACACCGAAGGAGAGCAACTTGGCTGAAATGGATGCTTTATGGGATGAAGCCAAGAACAAAGGGATACAATAATCGGCAGAAAATACTAAATTTCGTCTATTTTTGTGAAAAAAACAAAAAAATTATCTCTTTGGAGCAGGAATTCGGGCTTTAAGAAAGAATAATCATACAAGATATTATTGTGGTTATACGGAGCCTTGGCTTCTTATACAACTACAGTATCACCTATTTTCTTAACTATTGGGAGGCATTATTAATGAACAAGACAGACCTTATCAACAACATTTCCAGCAAAAGTGGCTTGACCAAAAAAGACGTTGAATCTGTATTGAACGGATTCCTCGGTGAAATAACCGATGCTCTTGCAGGCGGAGACAAGGTCCAATTGATCGGCTTTGGTACTTTCGAAACTCGCCAACGTTCAGGTCGTACAGGCCGCAACCCACAAACAGGTAAAACGATCGAAATCCCTGCATCGAATGTTCCAGCTTTCAAAGCAGGCAACAAACTTAAAGAAGCTGTAAAATAATGCGTCTTGATAAATTCCTGAAGGTGTCGCGGTTAATCAAGCGTCGCACGGTGGCGAAGGATATTTCTGAACAGGGAAGAGTCCTTATCAACGGGCGTGAATCCAAACCGAGTAGTACGGTTAAAGTGGGCGATCAAATCACCGTTCAATTTGGCCAAAAGCTGGTGACGGTTGCTGTCGAACGACTCGCCGAAACAACTCGTAAGGAAGACGCTGCTACCATGTATACCTTGGTTAAGGAAGAACCAATTGTGAAGGATAACGGTCTAGACTGGTCCTAAATGATTGTGACTGTACAAGATAAGAAGCATGTCTCTGTTAATCAGAGATGTGCTTCTTTTGTTTAAGAATAGGCAATGTATACGATGAAACTAAAAAATGCAAAATTCCCTCTACACAAATACCCGAATAATGGTAATATATAGTTACTAACCTCTGATTATTGCTGTTATAAAGTTCTACCTAATCTGACAGCAAGATTGTATTTGTCTTCATGGCACTGCATCATTGCCTGCTTCTGAGACAACCCCTCTGTTTACACACAAATACTCCTTTTGTGAGACTGCGATTTTTGACTAATCCAACCAAGATGTATAACAAAGCCCGATTTTTATGCGCAATGCTTTAAAACACCTCATCAAGTGAAAAATTTCACAATTATTTCATTCATCTTTTGCTTGGAACCCCATAATGTAAAACAACTGAATATGAAACAAGGGTGATCGCTGATGAAACAGTTGGTACAAAAGCTGTACTCTTGCGGAGAACTGTCCCAAGAGGAAGTCGTCCATCTGCTGCATAATCTTGGCCCTGAGTCTCGTGATGAGCTTTTTCGTTATGCCCACATGAAGCGAATAGAGCGATATGGAGATAAGGTATTTATGCGCGGTTTGATCGAGTTTTCTAGTTTCTGCAGGCAGAATTGTCTGTATTGTGGACTTCGCGCAAGCAATGTAGCAGCCGAAAGGTATCGTTTACAGCCAGTGCAGATACTAGATTGCTGTCAGGAAGGGTACGACCTTGGATTTCGTACGTTTGTCCTGCAGAGCGGAGAGGATTATTGGTATACAGAGACAATCCTTGTTGACCTAGTTAGGTCCGTTAAGGTGAGATTTCCTGATACGGCGCTCACTTTGTCCATTGGGGAACGGGACGAAGAAACATATCAGAGCTTGTATGAAGCGGGTGCGGATCGTTTTTTACTTCGTCATGAAACCGCTTCCCGAAATCTCTACAAGAAACTCCATCCCACGATGTCTTTTGACAATCGACGTAAGTGCCTGGCGACACTGCAGCGAATCGGCTATCAGGTGGGAGCTGGTTTCATGGTTGGGTTGCCTGGTCAGACCGTAGCGGATTTAGCAGAAGACCTCTTGTATTTAAGAGCTTTGAACCCAGACATGATCGGCATTGGTCCTTTTATTCCTCATGACGATACACCGCTAAGAGATGAGAGCGCCGGTTCGCTGGAAGACACCTTAGTGATGGTTGCCCTCGCTCGCCTGTTTGTGCCGGATGCGCTTATACCAGCTACGACAGCCCTTGGCTCCTTGGATGTAATGGGTAGGGAAAGAGCGTTGAAGGTTGGAGCAAATGTAGTTATGCCGAACTTGTCACCTGTGACTGTTCGTAAAAAATATGCCCTGTATAACAACAAGATCTGCACCGGAGAGGAGTCGGCAGAGTGTAGACACTGCCTTGAGCTTCGCATTAGAGCAGCGGGCTTCTTCGTGGATATGGGGAGGGGGGATAGTCTTAAGTCGGTTACAGTCAAACCATAGCAGGAATCGTTTTATCCCGCAGATACATGTGAAAATTTTCTCAATCAAAACGTAGAGGAGAAATGGAGAATGAGCATATTGACCAAAACAAATGAGCTCTGGTTTTTCGAAATCCGTCTGGAATCCATCGGCGGGATGGGAGCTAATTTAGCTGGAAAAATGCTGGCGGAATCCGGGGTGCTGGGGCTCGGTTTAAATGGGACTAATTTTTCGTCTTATGGCTCGGAAAAGAAAGGGTCTCCCGTCAAGAGTTTTGTACGCTTCTGCCAACCTGATGTTGAAATTCGTGATCATAGTCCAATTGAGCAGCCGGATGTGATCGGTTTGTTCCATGAAGCGCTGCATACCACCGTCAATGTATTAAGTGGATTGAAACCGGGGGGTGTCGTCCTGGTAAATTCGACCCGGAGCTTTGAGGAGATTCGGCGCGATTTACAGTTTCCCTATGGAACACTTGCCTTGATTGATGCGATGGGCATTGCAATTGATGAGCGCACTAGGGTGAATACATCTATGCTGGGTGCTCTTTTCCGCATCTGTGATTTTCTAGATCCAGATACGATGCGCCAGGTCATTCGCCAGACATTCGAGAAGAAATATCCGCATTTAGTAGAGCCTAATTTACGCACGTTTGAGCGAGGATATCAGGAGGTAAGATTTCAGACGATTGAAGCACTCACTGATGCCGCCGGCATGAAATTTGAGCGGCCGGAGCCTTTGCTTGGATATGAGACACAGGTACTTGGGGGACTTATTCGCACACAAGGTAACAGCATGCTGAAAGATTTGAGCGGCTCACGCCAAGGTTATTTACCTGAACTAGATTTAGCTTCGTGCATTCATTGCGCTAATTGCGATTCGGTTTGTCCTGATTTGTGTTTTGTATGGGAGTCAGGGGAGGACAAACGGGGGCGGCAGCAGATGTTCTTGAAAGGGATTGACTATCAATATTGCAAGGGCTGTTTGAAGTGTGTGGAAATCTGTCCGACGGGGTCATTGTCATCACTCCGGGAAGAGGTCGGGTACGCCGACAATCACCGCGTTGCCCACGTATTTAATTAAGCTTAGGGAGGACTATTTCTATGTCGATAACAGAAGACAAAATTTCTGCCTTAGCATTGGCAGAGCAACTCGTCGCATTTGAGTCGGGTAACGAAGCCGCAGCGATGGCTGCAACGCAGATTAATTATCATGTTATGGGTTATTTTCCGATTACTCCATCCACGGAGATTGCACAAATTTTGGACCAGAAGAAAGCGCAGGGTTTGCATGACATCAAGCTGATTGCAGCGGATGGTGAACATGGCTCGGCGGGGATTTGCTATGGTGCGGCTTTGAGTGGGGCTCGGGTTATCAATGCAACCAGTGCCAATGGATTTTTGTATATGATCGAGCAACTCCCCGTGCAATCAGGCACGCGTTTTCCTATGGTACTCAACCTGGTCACGCGCGCGATCAGCGGCCCGCTCGACATTCGTGGGGATCACTCCGATCTGTATTATGCGCTGAACACAGGTTGGCTCATTTTAACCGCTAGTACACCGCAAGCCGTATACGACATGAACATTATCGCTTTGAAGCTTTCGGAGCATGCCGATGTACGTCTGCCTGTCATCGTTGCTTATGATGGCTTTTTCACATCACATCAAAAACGGAAGCTGAGCTATTTTTCAGATGGCCGTACCGTTCGCGCTTTCGTAGGGGAACTGCCACCAGCCGGCTTTGATGATGTAGTTGATCCGGCTCATCCAGTTACGATTGGCGCCCATATGAACGGTGATGATCTACTGAACAATCATTATCAATTATCCTGCGCTATGGATCGAGCGGCTGAGGTATATCAACAGATTGCGGGCGAATACGGGCACTTAGCGGGCCGTAATTATGAGGCGTTGGAGTTATATTGTATGGATGACGCTGATGTAGCGGTATTCCTCCTGAACTCGGCTGCGGAATCAGCCAAAGATATCGTTGATAAATTACGTGCCGAAGGAGTTAAAGCAGGGCTTATCCGTCCGAATATCATCAGACCATTTCCAGCAGAGGAATTGCGGTCAGCACTGCGAGGAGTCAAAGCACTTTTGGTTGGCGAACGGGCGGATTCCTACGGTGGACAAGGCGGCAATATGACTCATGAGGTGCGATCAGCCTTGAAATTGGACCCGAATAACGAAACGATTGTACTTTCTCGTGTATTTGGACTCGGTGGGAAGGATTTCTATCCGGATGATGCTGAAGCCTTTTTCCGGCTGGCCATTGAGGCCATGGAACAAGGTAAAGCAGAGGTTCCTTTTGATTATTACGGGCATACGCCAGGCGATCCCGACAAGCAGCTACAACCCGTGTTAACACCAAGCTATGGGGATGCCTATAATAGCGGGCTGATTCAAGTGAATCCAGACGAAGCAACAGGAAAGCTGAGAGTTAAGATGCCACCGCTGCGTAGCCTGACGTCCAAGCCAAAACGGTTAGCCCCAGGTCATGGTGCTTGCCCGGGTTGTAGTGCAATCTCATCTCTAGAGTTGTTCTATAAGGGGATCGAGGGTGATGTGGTTACGCTGATTCAGACCGGATGCTCCTATGTTGTTACCGCGGGGTATCCATATACTTCACACAAACAGACCTTTATTCACAACCTATTCCAAAATGGAGCGGCCACCGTCTCAGGCGTTGTGGAAGCATTCTGGGAACGCAAACGTCGTGGTGAAATTGATGTGTCTGATAATGTAACCTTCATCATGGTGACGGGTGACGGCGGTATGGATATCGGGATGGGGCCAGCCATCGGGGCCGCTTTGCGTAATCATAAGATGATTATCCTGGAATACGACAATGAAGGTTACATGAATACCGGCTCCCAGCTTTCTTATTCCACGCCGCTAGGTCATCAGACCAGTACGTCTGGTGTAGGTAAGAAGCAAAAGGGCAAGGCGTTTCACCATAAAGACACGCCACAGATTATGGCGGCAACCCACATTCCTTATGTATTCACTGGAGCAGAATCCAATCCACAGGACCTGGTCATGAAAGCGGCTAAGGCTCAGTGGTACGCGCAGAATGAAGGTCTTGTCTATGGCAAGGTGTTAAGCACCTGTCCACTAAACTGGCGTTCCGAGGATGAACTGGGTACTCAAATTCTTAAAACCGCAGTGGATTCCTGCTTCTTCCCACTGTATGAGATTGAGCATGGAATAACCAATATCACTTATAACCCGGAAGCAAAGAATGCACGTGTTCCCGTTGTTGAATGGCTCAAGATGATGGGCAAGACGAAGCATATGCTGAACGATTCAGAACTGTTGTCTGCTTTTGAAGAGGAAATTGAGCGGCGGTGGGAGCAGCTGAAGCTCAAGCATGAAAGCCCACTGCTATAGTGCGGATGACAGGTGCTGGTGTTGTGTCTTGCCCCATTGTTAGAGACACCGCACCGGCTCCCCTTGATCAATTATCGAAACAACAATGGGAAGGGAGAGAATTCACCATGGAAGACACATGCTGCTGCCAAGGTGAGCAGTCGAATGAACGTCTTGATAAGGTAAAAGAGGTCATTGAACAGTTTCGAATGCTGCAAGGAGCACTTATACCGGTACTGCATGAAATACAGGATATTTTCGGGTATTTACCTGAAGAGGCGCTTCGGATTGTTTCTAGTGAATTGGATATGCCGATGGCGGAAATTTATGGAGTAGCTACGTTTTATTCCTTTTTCTCGCTAGAACCTAAGGGTGAACACGTGATCCGCGTCTGTATGGGAACCGCTTGTTATATCAAAGGAGCGCAGGCCGTGTTAGATCGACTTAGTCAGGAATTGAACATTCCGGTTCAAGGCACTACCCCTGATGGCAAATTTACTCTTGATGCAACCCGCTGTCTTGGTGCCTGCGGACTGGCACCGGTAATGACTATTGGTGAGAAAGTATTTGGTAGATTAACGCCAAAAGAGATTCCGAAAATACTAAAACAGATGCGAACACCTGTGGAAGCGCACTAGGGGAGGGGGAAAAAGATGAAAACGCTGATTAATCTGGAAAGTATTCGCACAGCGGGTCTAGGCCTGGTCGACAGGCGGAGATTAGGTGAAGTCAGTTCGGTTGGCGTAGCCGAGCGATCCGTTATGATCTGCGGAGGTACGGGATGTGCGTCTTCGGATGCAATGCAAATTGTTGATGCGTTCATACAGGAAGTATCCAGCCAAGGAATCGAAGATAAGGTTGAAATCGTTCGTACAGGTTGTTTTGGCCTCTGTGAATTAGGACCAGTCGTTATTATTTACCCCGATGAGGTTTTCTACAGCCGCGTAAGCCTAGAGGATGTAGCTGAAATCGTCGAGGAGCATCTTCTTAAGGGACAATTTGTGGAACGGCTGGTATACCAGCAATCGATGGAAAATGGGGTGATTAAGCCACTGCATGACGTTGATTTTTTCCGCAAGCAGAAACGCATTGCCTTACGTAATTGCGGCACCATTGATCCTGAAGAGATTAACGAGTACATCGCTGTAAGCGGATACCAAGCATTACACAAAGTGCTTACTAAGATGCAGCCAGCAGATGTGGTACGCGAAGTGAGAGAAGCGGGGTTGCGAGGACGGGGGGGTGGCGGTTTTCCTACCGGGATAAAATGGGAAACTGCGGCTAAACAGCAGAATGCACACAAATATGTGATCTGTAATGCCGATGAAGGTGATCCTGGTGCATTTATGGACCGCTCTATCTTGGAGGGGGATCCGCACTCGGTATTGGAGGGTATGGCGCTTGCTGGTTATGCAATTGGTGCAGATCATGGATTTATTTATTTGCGGGCCGAATACCCAATTGCGGTGAAACGGGTTCAAATTGCGATAAAGCAAGCCAGAGAGTATGGTCTCTTGGGAGAGGATCTGTTTGGTTCGGGCTTTTCGTTTGATGTCAGTATCCGCCTGGGGGCCGGGGCTTTTGTCTGTGGGGAAGAAACGGCGCTGATGAATTCCATTGAAGGAAGACGTGGTATGCCTAATCCTAAGCCACCATTTCCAGCCGTAAGTGGCCTATGGGGGAAACCTACCGTCATCAACAACGTGGAGACGCTGGCAAATGTGCCGATCATTTTGCTGCAAGGAGCTGATTGGTATGCCGGCATTGGTACAGAGAAGAGCAAAGGCACGAAAGTTTTTGCGCTTGGTGGTAAGGTCGTCAATACAGGGCTAGTGGAAGTGCCGATGGGTATCACCTTACGTGATGTGATATATGAAATCGGCGGAGGCATTCCTGGCGGGAAGGCATTTAAAGCAGTCCAAACGGGAGGACCCTCTGGGGGCTGTCTGACGAGTGAGCATCTGGATCGTCAAATTGATTACGATACGCTGCTTAGTCTCGGCTCGATGATGGGTTCCGGCGGTATGCTCGTGATGGACGAAGAGACTTGTATGGTCGACGTAGCTCGGTATTATTTGGATTTCACACGGGATGAATCCTGCGGGAAGTGTGCACCGTGTCGGATTGGGACGAAACGTCTGTTGGAAATCCTAGATAAAATCACGGAGGGAAAAGGGACGCTACAGGACCTGGATAAATTGGAGGAACTGTCCGAACAAATTAAGGCGGCTTCACTTTGTGGGCTGGGCCAGACCGCTCCTAACCCGGTGTTATCCACCTTGAAATATTTCCGTGACGAATATATTGCGCATGTCATTGATAAGAAATGTCCGTCCGGGGTATGTCGCTCACTGCTCACCTATTACATTGAGGCTGAGAAATGTAGAGGTTGTGGGTTATGTGCACGCAAATGTCCGTCGAATGCCATTACTGGTAAGTTGAAAGAGCCGTACGTGATTGATCTGCAAGCCTGCATCAAGTGTGGAATCTGTTTTGAGAGCTGCAAGTTTACAGCTATTTATAAAAGCTAAAGGTGTGAGGAGACCGTGATGGATACCGTAAAATTAAAGATTGATAATATTGAGACGGAAGTGCCAAAGGGGACGACGGTTCTTCAGGCTGCTCGCGAGCTGGGCATTCGTATCCCCACACTTTGTCATCTACAGGATATCAACCACTCGTCAAGCTGCCGTGTGTGCCTTGTAGAAGCTGGCCCTCGTCTGATCGCTTCCTGTACGCTTGCAGCCGAAGATGGCATGCAGATCAAGACCAATACAGAACGGGTGCGCAAAGCCCGTAAGACAACCATTGAGTTGATTCTATCCGACCACAACCGGGAGTGTACTTCCTGTTTACGTAGTCGAACCTGTGAGCTTCAAGATGTGGCTTATCAAGCCGGGGTGCGTGAGGTGCGTTATGCAGGGGAGAAATCCAATGGATGGTTTGATATTTCCTCTCCATCGATCGCAAGGGATATGTCCAAATGTTTGCTCTGCGGGCGTTGTGTGGCCATGTGTAGCAATGTGCAGACTGTAGGGGCGATCGGTTTTATGAATCGTGGCTTCGATACGATGATTGGCCCTGCATTAGATAAACCGATTGGTGAATCAGTCTGTGTTAACTGTGGGCAGTGCATTATGGCTTGTCCAGTTGGGGCACTACAGGAGCGGGAGCACATACAGGATGTTTGGAAAGCGCTTGCGGATCCGCATAAATACGTCGTTGTTCAGACTGCACCTGCGGTGCGTGTTGCTTTAGGTGAAGAATTTGGCATGCCGATGGGTACCCGAGTGACAGGTAAAATGGTGGCGGCTCTGCGTAGGCTTGGTTTTGACAAGGTGTTTGATACGGATTTTGGTGCGGATTTGACCATTATGGAGGAAGGTACTGAGTTACTTCATCGGGTGGAGACCGGTAAAGGATTACCACTCATGACTTCCTGTTGCCCAGGATGGGTGAAATTCGTCGAGCATTTCTACCCAGATATGCTAGATAACCTCTCAAGCTGTAAATCACCACATGAGATGGAAGGCGCAATGATTAAGAGTTATTTTGCAGAAATGATGGACATTGATCCTGAGCGGATTGTGGTTGTGTCGATTATGCCATGTACCGCGAAAAAGTATGAAGGGGAGCGGACAGAGTTATCCAATGAGGGCATGCAGGATGTTGATTATGTACTGACGACACGGGAAATTGCTCAAATGATTAAAGAAGCTGGCATTGACTTCGCTAATATGCGTGGCGAAACGTTTGATAATCCGTTTGGCGAGTCGTCCGGCGCTGGCGTTATTTTTGGCACAACGGGCGGTGTGGCTGAAGCTGCTTTGCGTACAGTCTTTGAACTCGTTGCAGGTCATGAGCTAGAGACTGTGGAGTATAATGCGGTGCGCGGAATGGAAGGAATTAAGGAAACGGTAGTTGAATTGCCTGGAGGTAAGATCATTCGTACCGCTGTTGTCCATGGACTGGGCAATGCTAGAAAGCTAATGTCGATGATCCAAAAGGGGATTCGCAAATACGAGTTTATTGAAGTTATGGCTTGCGAAGGTGGTTGCATTTGCGGCGGTGGACAACCGATGGTTGATGCTAAGGTGAGGGAAAAAGTTAATGTGAAGGCGGAGCGGGCTAGAGCGATCTATGCTGAGGATGAGGCAGCCACGATCAGAAAGTCGCACAAGAATCCATATATCCAAAAGATTTATCAAGAGTTTCTAGATAAGCCGAATAGTCATAAGAGCCACATCTATCTGCACACCCATTACTTGGTGCGCTCCCGTTATTAGCGAGGGGTTGAGTCCTTCGTACCTGGTATTTATATCGCTAATTATAGGGAGGGATAACCATGAGCACAGCAGCACAGAGGGAGCAGGCTGATTTTATCCGAGATGAAGAGATTGTTGAGTCTCTTGCGTATGGAGCATTTGCAGCCCAGGAACAGGACGTAGTCCGGACGATTCTTGATCAGGCTATGGCCTGCAAAGGGTTAAGTGCGATGGAAGCGGCCGTGCTACTTCATGTTGATGATGATGAGTTGCTTGAGGAAATATTCCATGCTGCGCGCGAGGTGAAGGAGCGCATTTACGGAAATCGGATTGTGTTGTTCGCGCCGTTGTATGTGAGTAATTACTGCGTGAATAATTGTCAGTACTGTGGATACAAACAATCCAATACGAGTATGAGCCGGCGACGTTTAAACAGTGAAGAGTTGATTCAAGAGGTAGAAGTACTACAGAAGCTAGGGCATAAACGGCTCACACTGGAAGCCGGGGAAGATCCTCTGCATTGCTCGACTGATTATCTTATCGAATGTATCGAGACGATCTATTCGGTTAAGGTCGATAATGGCAGTATTCGCCGGATAAATGTCAACATTGCAGCAACAACGGAGGAAGACTATCGCAGATTAGCTGATGTTGGGATCGGTACGTATATTTTATTCCAAGAAACCTATCATAGGCCTACTTACCGTAAGATTCATACGAAAGGCCCCAAGCGTGATTACGATTGGCATACGACAGCCATGGATCGCGCGATGAGGGGAGGTATTGACGATGTTGGGGTAGGTGTTCTTTATGGGCTATATGATCACAAATACGAGACCATAGCCATGTTGCTGCACGCTGAGCATTTGGAGGCTACTTTTGGTTGTGGACCTCATACGGTCTCCGTGCCACGCTTGCGTCCGGCTGCAGGAGTTGATCTGGAGAGCTTCCCTTATCTGGTGAGTGATCAGGAGTTCAAGAAAATCGTAGCCGTACTTCGTCTTGCTATTCCATATGCAGGCATGATCCTATCTACCCGGGAAGATCCGGAGTTCCGAGATCAGGTGATCAAGCTGGGTATCTCCCAGATTAGTGCAGGCTCCTGTACGGGGGTTGGCGGGTATGTGGACACGTATGAGGGCAATGAGAACGCAGATAGATCTCAATTTGAGGTGGGGGACCATCGCTCGCCATTGGAGATTATTAAATCCCTCTGCCGTGATGGATACCTTCCGAGTTATTGCACGGCCTGTTATCGAGAGGGGCGCACCGGGGATCGATTTATGCGCCTAGCTAAGTCAGGGCAAATTCACAATGTTTGTCACCCTAACTCGTTATTAACTTTGCAGGAATATTTGCTTGATTATGGCGACGAGGAAGCTAAGGAAATGGGGAAAACGATTATTCAGGACAATATTAAACGGATTCCAAAGGCGTCGGCTAGGAAGGTCACGATTGACCGGTTGGCGCGAATTGAAGCCGGTGAGCGGGATTTGAGGTTTTAAGTTATGTTTGCACACAGAATATACAACGACCCGGCCGCAAAGGCCGGGTTTTTGGTGTATCAAGCATGATCAATGCATGGGTATACGTTTACCAGCTAGTAGTCCTACTCACTGACTCTTCCCAAGCGTTCAAAGCAGAAGGGAACAATTCAATTGCGCGTGGGAAAACCCCGTGTAAATAAGCGATCAACACCCCATAGTTAACGATGGGAACCCCGGCAATCATCGTTTCGCCAATGCGATGCAGCATGGCTCGACGGTTTAACATACAGGCACCGCAGTGAACAATTAAGGCATAGCGGCTCAGATCATGCGGATAACTATACCCGGTTATGTGCTCAATATGAAGTTGCTTGCCAGTCACCTGGCTTAGCCATCCTGGTATTTTGACGGTGCCAATGTCATCAGACTGCTGATGGTGAGTGCAAGCTTCAGCAATCAATACATGATCGCCATCACGTAAATTATCGATGGTCCGAGCTCCTTTAACCAACTCATTCAAATTGCCCTTATAACGCGCATACAGGATCGAGAATGAGGTGAGCGGAATATCAATAGGGGTATCGGCAGCGACTTGGTGGAAGGCTTGCGAGTCCGTGATAACCAGCCGTGGCTTCTTACCTAGCTGTTTCAGCGTTCTCTTCAATTCATGCTCTTTGGTAACGATAGCAGTGGCATCGCTCTCTAGAATGTCGCGGATGGTTTGCTGCTGCGGCAGAATCAGTCTCCCTTTTGGTGCAGCAGAATCAATCGGAACGACCAGTACGACTAAATCTCCAGGGGACACTAGGTCGCCTACAATACGGAATCGCTCGTTATCATGAGGGAGGGTGTTAATGATTGCCTGCTTCAGCTCCGCAGCGCCGTCCCCCTTTGTAGCGCAAAAGGGAATGCTCTTACTATCAAGAATGAATTCAACTTCATTACGGATGCTCTCCACATCTTCCGCGACATCCGTTTTATTGAGAACAATAATGACGGGAATATCTTTTGACCTTAGCTCAGCAAGTAAGTCTACATAAAAATCATCAGCACCCACTGTCGCTTCAACAACCACCAAAGCGAGATCGGTTCGGCTAATTACTTCTCTTGTCTTCTGCTTGCGCAGGTACCCAAGTAGTCCCTCATCATCCAGCCCCGCGGTGTCAATCAGGACGACCGGACCAAGTGGCAGCAACTCCATTGCTTTATATACCGGGTCGGTTGTCGTGCCCTTCACAGGGGAGACTACAGCAATCTCTTGTCCTGTTAGGGCGTTAATTACACTTGATTTACCTACATTACTCCGTCCATAAATTGCGATATGAATCCGATCTCCCCTTGGTGTTGCATTCAGGCTCATAGGTTATTCCCCTCCATCACATAAATGGCATAAATTACATTTAACGTAAAATAAATCTGTTTTTTATGCAGTAAAGAAGATCACTAGTTTTGCCCTATTAAACTAAAAAATATCGCAGCCAAGCGGTTCTAATTGCACTGTTATCCCCATAGTCTATCTGTAAGAAGGAGGGGTACATGCCATGATCGAACAAAGTAAGGGGAAACGCCAGGAGCTACACTTGCTGCAAAGAAAGCTGCTGGAGATTAATGGTGTCCTCAATGTAGAGAGTTTCGACAGCGAGGAGTTTCTGTTACAGACTGAGCTTGGGCATTTAACAATCCGCGGCCAGAATTTGCATATAAAAAATTTGAATTTAGAGCAGGGACAAGTCAGTATCGAAGGCCTGGTTAATTCCCTGTCCTATTTAGATCCCGGTTCCAAGTCATCCGGTAAGGGATTGATGGGCAAGTTATTTCGATGAATCTGCAGACGCAATGGATGACCCTGCTGTGGATGTTATTCTCCGGGGGAATGATGGGAATTGCCTTTGATAGCTATCGTGTGATCTCGGGAGAACTTCGTTTTCCGCGCTGGAGTGTTCATGTCTTGGATTTATTCTATTGGATTGCGGCAGCGTTGTTCGTTTTTCGAAATCTGTACCATAGTAACCAGGGAGAACTACGATTCTATGTATTTTTAGGTCTTTTTATAGGAATTTGGATTTATTTTTTGTTCCTCAGTGTTATAACAGAGCGTTTTGTGGTAATGTTAATGAAGGTGACTAAACGTATTTATGCAGTAATAGTAAGGATAATTCAACTTTTGTTGATAGTTCCGATACGTTGGTTGCTGAAGGTAATCAGAATTCTTCTCAGTTTTGTCTGGATTATGTTAATGTTTATCGGGCGGATTACTATTTTACCGATCTGGAAGCTATTAACATGGATGACTAGTCCTATACGTAAGCGTCTGAGAATTGGTGAAAGACTTCGCTTCATACAACAATGGGCGATTAGAATATGGCAACGCTGGTTCAGCAAGAATTGACGGTATGGAGGTGTCCGGGTGAGCTCAGTTAAGAAAAAGTCTACTAACAAAGGCCAAGCTTCTTCAAGTTCTACCGGGGCACGTAGAAGGCTCCGTTTATGGGCGGGATTTATGATCATATTTCTTGGTTGGGCGGGATACACTTACATAGCTCAATCTGGGGAAATTGAAGCAAAATCTCAGCAACTAGCGGAGAGAGAGACCTCCATGGCCACAAGTAAACAAAGCTTAGACCAGTTAGAATATGAATTAAACCGACTCAAGGATCCTGAATATATTGGGCAAATCGCAATGAAGAAATACGGTCTATACAAACCGGGGGAAATTCCAGTCCGGGTATCAGAGTCTGAGACGGGAAATGATTGACTCTTGGGGATATACGTCTGTTGACCTTGTTTGAGTCATTCGGTATAATCAAATCACCGCAGTCAAGACTGTGAGACCTGGCTGTATATTTTTAAGGGAGGATCATTTTATTTTATGGCAATAGAAGTGGGCACCAAGTTAGAAGGAAAAGTGACAGGCATCACGCATTTCGGAGCATTTGTGGATCTGTCAGGAGGTGTCACGGGTCTCGTTCATATCTCGGAAATCGCCGACAATTATGTTAAAGATGTCAACGATCATCTGAAGATAGGCGACGCGGTTACCGTGAAGGTAATTAATGTCGATAAGGACGGCAAGATCGGGCTATCCATTAAGCAAACCGTAGACAAACCAGTAGAGGCTGCTAGACCGCCTCGTGCACCGAGACCTGATCGACCGTCAGGCGGAAGAGATGGAGACCGTCCAAGTGGTGGCGGCGGTGGTGGAGGATTTAACCGGGATCGGGGAGGACGTTCATTCAAACCCCCAGCTGGTAAAGCTACCTTTGAAGATAAAGTGTCACGCTTCCTCAAGGATAGCGAAGAACGCATTTCTTCACTGAAGAAGAATACGGAAGGCAAACGCGGAGGTCGCGGAGCCAAACGAATGTAATCCCCCAATCATATATTAAACCCACCGTAGGCAATCGTGATTGCCTACGGTTTTTTTGTGTGCTTTTCTTTTATTTCAAATAGATTAGGAGAAACTTTGGACATGTATCGCCGAGCTCATGTTTTTTTTGTCGTCTTCCTTCTTTTGCCGACAGGTTATTACGCATTTCCAGTAATCTCAAGTTGAAACGCTGATGATTCTCTAGCGAAGCGGCACAAATCTGTACGAACATAGGAGCGTATCATGAGATGCAGGTACAGAGTGGGCCTGTGTTCGCCCCGTTTCGTAATCCTCTCTCAATTTGTCGGAAATTTCTTTACTAGTGGTACCGACATCTGACAAACTTTCCATCGCCGCCCTCCTATAATGGGACATACTTACAAAAATTAGAAAAGGCGGTGCGAAAGACGATGGAGAAGAGGAATGTCATCTCATTCCCAGGGATGAAGAAAGCTAAGGAGCCAATCGGTATCACATGGCGGACTAGATGGACAAGCATACCCATCGTAAAGAAGTGGAGCTTGGTCTTTGCGGCAAATAAATGGAACGGATTATTGTTATTCATGGGATTTTTACTTGGTAAAGCAACGATTCTAGGAGAGTTATCTCCTTTTGCTGCGGCTTTCTTCGCTGTCCTTGTGTTTATGCGCCGAGATATTCTCTTCTTGGCCGGTGCCTCGATGATCGCCGGAGCTATATTTGCACCTGTAACTGGTCATCACGTCATTGTCATTGCCGCAGAACTCATCATATTCTATTTGATTTATAAAGGAGTAGCATCATTCGATCGAGCCGATATTTCTTATGCGCCGCTCATGGTGTTTACTTCCACGTTTTTTGTAGGATTAGTTGGAGCCATTATTGGCCCTTCCTTGAGCTGGTATGCCATGACCATGATCGTAATGGATGCTGTATTAAGCTTTGTGCTTACGCTCGTGTTCATTCAGGCGCTGCCTATTCTTACTTACCGCAAAAAAAACTATCAACTTCGGAATGAAGAAATACTTTGCCTCGTTATTCTACTTGCTTCTGTAATGACCGGATCAGTCGGATGGTCGGTGAATGATTTATCTATCGAACATGTGATGTCGAGATATTTAATTCTTATATTTGCGTTAGTTGGCGGAGCGCCACTAGGTGCTTCTGTTGGTGTAGTAACAGGATTGATCCTTAGTTTGGCTGATACATCGGCGCTATATCAAATGAGCTTACTGGCCTTTTCCGGAATGTTGGCCGGAATGCTGCGTGAGGGACGTAAATGGGCAGTGGGCTTCGGAATGCTTCTAGGCTCCTCGATCTTGTCCATTTATCTCACGGGTCCAGCCGATGTCATGTCCTCAACATGGGAAAGTTGTGTTGCCGTTGGGCTGTTTCTTTTGACACCGAAAAGCATGATAAGCGTCATCTCCAAGTATGTACCTGGCACGCAAGATCATATGAATACTCAACATGAGTATGCGAAAAGGGTGCGAGATATTACTGCTGAGAGGGTAACGAAATTCTCGCATGTATTTAAACAGTTATCGCATAGCTTTGGAGTGGTCGCAAGCTCTGGTGAGCTAGCCAAGCGGAATGAAGACATGGATCATTTCATGAACTCCGTAACGGAAGGTGTGTGTGGGAGCTGTTTTCGCCGGAATTCTTGCTGGGAAGGTAAGTTCTATCAAACCTATAAATATATGACCGATATGATGACGTTGGTTGAAGAAAAGCCAGGTTTAAATAAAGAACAGATTCCTCCAAAGTGGAATAAAATTTGCTCCAAAACAGAACAAGTACTTGAAGTGATGAAACGGGAATACGATCTCTATCAACATGATATGCATTGGAAGCGGCAAATATACGATAGTCGCCAGCTTGTGGCAGAGCAGTTGTCCGGTGTCTCTCAGGTCATGGAGGATCTGGCCAAAGAGATTAAGCGGGAAGGTCAGGCGATGTACAAGCAGGAGGAACAGATTAGAGAAGCGCTAGAAAAGATGGGATTATCCATCCATAGTATCGATATTGTAAATCTAGATCATGGGAATGTGGAGATTGAAATTGTCCACGCTTATACTCGTGGGTTCGACGAGTGCCGGAAGATTATTGCTCCACTACTATCGGATATTCTTGTTGAACATATTGCCGTCATAAGTGAGTCTTCTTTGGGCGGAAGGGAGGGACTTGCTTGTGTGACGTTTGGCTCGGCCAAGACGTATGAGATTACGACAGGAGTAGCGGGTACAGCTAAAGGTGGGGATTTATTGTCCGGTGATAGCTTTAGTGCAATGGAACTTGGAAATGGTACTTATGCGGTAGCCATCAGTGATGGCATGGGTAATGGGGAGCGAGCAAGAATTGAGAGTAGCACGGCACTGAACATTCTTGAACAATTGCTGCAGTCGGGGATGGATGAGACACTTGCCATCAAGTCGGTTAACTCTATTTTAATGTTGCGTTCGCCGGACGAAATTTATGCTACCGTTGACCTGGCGCTAATTGATGAATATTCTGCTCGAACGACGTTTATGAAGATTGGTTCGTCTCCAAGCTTCATCAAACGGGGGCAAGAGGTTATCCCTGTATCGGCTAGCAACTTACCTATCGGAATCATTCAGGATATCGAAATTGATTTGGTAACCTTGCAATTATACCCTGGAGACACGCTGATCATGATGACCGATGGGATTTATGATGCTCCAGGTCATGCGGTAAATAAAGAACTGTGGATCAAACGATTGATCCAAGAAATTCATGAAGAGAATCCGCAGGAGATGGCAGACCGTCTGCTAGATTCTGTGATTCGGTACCAGCAAAATGTTATCTTAGATGATATGACTGTTGTTGTGGTCAAAGTGGATCACTTAAGACCGCAATGGGCAACGCTGAACATTCCAGGGATTAGCACGCTGGAGCGGCCTCGTACCGTAAGTTAGCGTACCAACTCGTGTTAGAAATTTAACATAAGTAGTTCAGATAATATTAAATATGGAATAGTTTGGAACATTGTAGTAATATAGCACTATGTTTCTTTTTCTGGGTAATTATTTCTATTTATTCTCAAATGAATAACTATTACGGCAAAACTACTGAAAAGTAGTGACGCAAAGCTATAGGGACTTCCTACCTACTCATGTAGAAGATGTCAGCCAGTTGCCAAAAAATTGGTGATCTATGGTGTTGCTTACTATGGATCATCTTTTTTTATGCCTTGGAGAGAGAAACGTCATCGTGTTTGAAGAGATTAAGCTTCGGGCGCTGGATTAAAATATAGATCAGCAGAGAGAGCTAAGGAGCAAATGCCTATGAATACCCTACTGTTATCAGAGAAGACGAAAGATTATTGGCTCAATGAGTTTAAACCCCCTTTATCCGGATGGAGTCTGTTCACTGATTATCCCAAACATCTCTCGGTTAGAGAGATACAGCGTTCCACTTATGTATTGGACGTAAGCAGAGAGCAAATGAACGATATTCAAAGACATTTCGATCTGCACATATGGATGCTGACCTGTTATTTTGTTTTCCTTTTTAGAATGAGTGGAGAAGGAGATCAGATTGTTGGAGTAAGCGGAAATGATGGAGAAGTGATACCGCTGCGGATGATCATGGATGGAAATACCTCCTTCCGCAAGATGTATAGGCAGGTATCAGTCAAACTTAAAATGAACCGGAATTCCCGTCTCCCCCTCAATGAAATTGAGTACATAACCCAGTATTCGCCCATCCTAGAAACCATATATGGAGTAGACAATACTTATGCGCACAGTTGCTTGAACTGGCATGTGAACAAAGCTGATGAACAATGGACTTTAGATATTTCGTATCATAAGTACTTGTTCAAAGAGAGCACGATCCGCAAGTTTGCAACCCATTACCAAAGTATTGTTCAAGCCTCATTAGTGGATGACGATATTGCGGTAGCAAGTATTCCGATTCTGACCGAAGAAGATGAGGATGCTTATGATGCGCTTAATGATACAGCTAAAGCGCTGCCTGTAAACTTGGACATTCCTGCTATGCTAAGGGATACGGTCCGTCGTTTTCATGATCGCATTGCTCTATCGTCCGGTCAGCAAAAGCTCACGTATGGCAGGCTGGACGCTTTATCTAATCAAGTGGCACAGATGTTAAGACAGCGTGGTTTATCTAAAGGTGGATTTGTCACTATCTTCATGGAACGGAGTATCGAGGCAGTGATTGCGATACTCGGAGTTCTAAAAGCCGGGGGGGCTTATATCCCGCTTGATCCCGAGCACCCTGATGCTCGAAATGCTTATATTATTTCCGATACAGACAGTTATATTGTAATTACAAAGGAATGCTATACTCCGAGGTTAGTGACGCTGTTGGATGGAAGAGACTTAGACGATGTTGTTTTTTGCTTGGATACAGGGGGACTTGATCTATATCCAGAGGATCCTTGTAGCGTTTCTCTTACAGGTGATGACGTAGCATACGTTCTCTACACCTCTGGTACTACGGGTAAACCGAAGGGCGTCTTAATTCCCCACGTTGGTGTTATTAATCTTGCCGCTGATACGATGAATCATTTGCAGTTGAATGAGCAGGATGTCATTTTGCAGTATTCTACCTTCAGCTTTGGCGCTTCGGTATACGACATATTCAGTTCTCTTTGTAGCGGTTCAAGATTACATTTATTGACGAGTAAAGAGCGTTATTCGGTGGAAATGTTCACCTTGGCGGTTCAGTACACGAGGGCAACGCGGATTGGTATTTTGCCAACGGTGTTTTTTAATCAATTGTCCACTTATCTAAGTGATGAAGATGCGCGGAAGTACGTCAGAGTCAAGAGCTTTGTTATTGGCGGTGAGGTATTAACTGGAGAGGTTGTGCGGGCATTCCAACAGAAACTTCATCACAGTCCGATTATTGTAAATGCTTATGGGTCGACAGAGGCCTCCGTTGTGACGACGACGCATACTATTGATTATATTGTACCTGAATACACCTCGAGCATTTGTATCGGTGAGCCGATTACAAACTACGAGGTACTCATTGTGAACGAACATAACCAGCCTTGTCCGAAGAACGTTATGGGTGAGCTATTGATCCATTCAGTTGGATTAGCTAAGGGGTATCTTAACGAACCGGGGCTGACCGAGAAAGGTTTTGTTATAGATCCAGTTCATCCGCAATCTGGCAGGATATATTATCGTTCCGGTGATTTGGTGCAATTGCAGGATCATGGTATTCAGTATATGGGTCGCAAGGATCTGCAAGTGAAGATCGGGGGATATCGAATTGAGATTGGTGAAATTGAAGACAATCTAGAGAAGCATGAACAAATCAAGGATGCGGTTGTCATTCCTAAGGAAGATGAGGACGGCAATACAATGTTGGTTGCTTTCTATACTTCCAAGACAGGCCAGGTTCTAACTAAGAGTGAATTAGTGCAGTTTCTGAAGATCAAGGTGCCCGCATATATGGTTCCTAATTATTTTAATGTTGTGGAGTCATTGCCTGTATCACCTACCGGTAAAATAGATCGTAAGCAGCTAGCGTTAATTGATGTGGCTTACGATGATGAGCAAAACTCAAATTATATCGCCCCTAAGGACGATCTACAACGGAAGATTGCAGCCGCTTGGGAGAGTGCCTTTCATCGTACAGATATCGGCATTCAGGATGATTTCTTCGAGATTGGGGGGCACTCTCTAAAGATATGCGAGATACTTGTTATGCTGAAGCCTCAGTTTCCAAGGCTGAAAATGAATGATTTCTTCCAATATCCAACCATTGAGAAATTGGCTGAAAGAGTGACTGTTTTGGCCCAAACAGATCCTAATGAAGCGTTAGACAAGGATAACGGTGAAATAAAAGATTTAGCCGAATTCCCCCGTTCCTTTTATAATTCAGATCTATTGATTCCTAGTAAGGTGTACCGTCAGAAGCATATTCTGCTGACCGGTGCTACGGGTTATTTAGGCTCAAGGTTACTCTATGAGTTGCTAAATCGTAGTGACGATACCATAGTTTATTGTCTGATTCGCTCGCCTCTGGGAGAAGATCCACGTAGGCGGTTGTCTGATGTGATGAGCAACTATTTTGGACAAGATATATTAGAGAAGCTGGACAATCAGGTCATCGTGATTCACGGTGATTTGGAGAAGTATGGTCTGGGACTGACTGCAGCTAATAATGAATTTCTACGGCAAAAAGTCGATTCGATCATTCATTGCGGTGGCGATGTGAGGCGTTTTGGTGATTCGGAGTATTTCACTCGGGTGAATGTTGAGAGTACGAATTCATTACTGGAATTAATCCGAGACAAGCAGGATGCTCGTTTTCACTTTGTCTCGACACTGAGGATTCCTGAGGAGTTAGCGCTGAGTGGTCAATGGAATCAATTTACTGATAGGGATTTGTATGATTATTCAGTAACTCTTGATAATGTCTGTACGAACAGCAAGCTGGAAGCAGAGAAGCTGGTAGTTCATACCTGTGAGGTTGGGGGCGTTCCGACAACCGTATATCGCGTAGGTAACTTGTCTTGCCATTCACAAAGTGGTGTATTTCAACGGAATATAGACAACAATGCTTTTTATAGAATGCTGAAAGCCATGATTCTATTAAAGAAGGCGCCACGAGTTAACTGGCAGGTAGATATTACTCCGATAGATTATGCGGGCGAATCGATTACCTCGTTGGTACTTCATCAAGCCACGGTTGGTAAAATGTTTCATATATGCAACCCTGTACAAATTTCGTATGTAGATTTAGTAGAAAGCTTCCGAGCTTATGGTTATGACATTGAACTTGTAGAGTTAAGAGAGTATGAATCATGGCTGCTAGATCGCAGTCGACCTAAGGATGCTCGCGGATTGGAGCTGGCTATGGCCCAGCTTGAGGGTGACGGAGCTAATAATAGTCCGTATAGGTATACTTGCCCACAAACGATGGAGTATTTGGGTGGATCTCATGTGACCTGTCAGGAAATGAACCATGAGTTCTTCAAACGTTTGATCGATTACGCTATGTCCATAGGCTATTTCGATCAGCCATAAATCGCAACCGAGTCTTCAAAGACTCGGTTTTTTAGCTTTACAAATAAATTGTATTCCCTGCCATTTGTTTATACTCTCTTTGGTTTGAAATCAGCTATCCATGGAAATGATAGAGAAGAGAGAGTTACGGATAAACCAATGGAAGGTGGGAATATTAATGAAGCAAATTATGTTAATTACTGACGGATGTTCAAATGTAGGCGAGAGTCCAGTTATCGCAGCTGCATTAGCTAGGGAAGATGGGATAACGGTCAACGTGGTTGGGATTGTCGATTACGGTACGCTTGGTGAGCTAGGGAGCATCGAAATCGGAGAAATCGCTAAGGCTGGTGGCGGAATGAGCCAGTTATCAGGTACAGAAAAGCTGGCGCAGACCATGCAGATGTTGACTCGAAAAACAGTGGTTCAGACTGTACATCAAGCGGTTAATAGGGAGCTAAGACAGATTTTGGGGGATCAACAATCGATAGAGGATTTACCCCCTGACAAACGATCTCAAGTCGTAGAAGTTATTGATGAAATGAGTGAAACCAGTCCGCTACAGGTCGCTCTACTGATTGATGTTAGCGCTAGTATGAAACCGAAACTAGCAGCGGTGGAAGACGCGGTACGCGATATGATGTTAAGTCTTGGTGCACGTAAAGGTGACAGTAAGTTAGCTGTATTCCACTTTCCAGGCCATCGCAGTGGCGAAGATGCTGTGTTAGATGTGGATTGGACAGGCGACCTTGGCACGGCAAGATCGATCTTTCAACGCCTTGTCATGAGGGGAGCTACTCCAACTGGGCCTGCGATCCTGAAGGTGATGGAATTCTTCCGTTATGGTACACTTAATAGAAATGGACACGAGGTTTGGCCGGAGGAGTCCCATGAAAGAGAAGGAGTGCTCGGTGATTACGTCGTTTAATTTAAATTTGCCCCCAGGAACGATGGTGACGGGCCGCTTCAATGGCGGTCGGTACTTGATTCAGCGGTTGCTAGGGCAGGGAGCTAATGGAATTGTATATTTAGTGAAACAGGTGGAGAGCGCCAGACTATATGCACTCAAGATGGGTTTTGATACGATTGATTTACAATCGGAGATCAACGTGCTGAAGGCTCTTCAACAACAGGATAATCGGCGAGGTAGAGCAGCGGAGCGGGATTCTTCTTTTCTAGTGGAGGTGGATGATTATTCACTTCAGGGACAGGAGATTCCGTTCTATGTCATGCGATATGTGAAAGGACAACCCTTGCGGACGTTTCTTACCGCGCAAGGAGGGAACTGGATGCAAGTTGTTGGACTTCATTTGCTGCGGCAATTGCGAGGGTTACATGAGTCTGGGTGGGTATTTGGTGATCTGAAACCAGAGAATGTACTAGTTTCTCCTTACGGTGAGGTTGAATTGATTGATTTCGGTGGCGTTAGTGGGATGGGACGGAGTGTAAAGCAATTTACAGAATGGTATGACCGTGGGTTCTGGAATGCGGGTGGACGAACGGCAGAGCCGTCGTATGATTGGTTTTCATTTGCCGTCGTATGTATCCATCTGTTAGCTGAGGACTCGCTTAAGAAGGCTGCGAATCAGCTCCCTCAGACTCGAAGTCGTAATGATTTGCTGGAGGTTGTGGGAAGCGAAGTATCGCTTGCTCCATACCGGGAATGGCTAAGACGGGCGATTACTGGAGATTTTCGCAATACGAGAGAGGCCTGTTTGGTGTGGAAGGAGCTTACTCTAGGCAGAACACTTAAGCGGAAGAAGAGTCAACGTTCGACACCGCAATGGATGATGGGTGCTTTTGTCGTATCACTTGGTCTGCTCATCTGTGCGATATATCTAACGTTTCGATTCTGATCATCTGGAGCATACATAAGCAACAAAGGGAAAAGAGGAAGACATATGAATGATCCAAGCATGAACCGTTTGGTAGAACAAGTTCGCCATATTGGGCGGGAATGTCACTTATGGTCTCCTGGAGATTGCATCATAGTCGCAGTATCTGGAGGGCCGGATTCTGTGGCTTTATTGCATATTCTAAACGAGCTTGCTCAAGAGAAAGCTATGGATTTGAAACTCGTATGTGCCCATGTTAATCACGGACTACGGGGCTCTGAATCAGATGAGGAAGCGAAGTTCGTATCAGATTTATCCTCTAAACTAGCCATCCCATTTGAACTTGGCAATTTAGATATCCCTACTTATATGAAGGAGAAGGGAAAAGGCAAAGGCACAGAGCTTGCGTCCCGGGAGAAAAGATATGAATTTCTGCATCATGTAGCCGAGAAATACGGAGCGAGGTCGATTGCTCTAGCCCATCATGCGGATGATCAAGCGGAGACGGTCATCATGCGTCTGCTACGCGGGAGTGGTCCTACGGGATTAGCTGGAATGAAGATGATGAGACGTGAAAAAAATGTGGAACTTATTCGTCCCTTACTTCGTATATACAAGACGGAACTGGTCCGGGCGTGTCAGACGGCTAACATTCCATATGTAATCGACAGCAGTAATTTAATGAACAAATATGATCGAAATGCTGTGAGGTTGGATGTCCTGCCTTTTTTGGGGCAATATAATGGACAGTTGGTAGCATCGTTGAATCGTCTAGCTGAGATTATGGGGGATGAAGACGACTACATGCAGCGCGAGGTGGCTGAAGCCTACGCGAAGTTAGTATCTCCACTTGGTGGAGGTCTCACCTTTAATATTCAGCAATTTATACCCTTACATGCCGCTTTACAACGGAGGTTGATTAAACTAATATTAGATTATCTGCCTTTTAACACGGAAGAAAGCGATTTTGTCAAGATTGAAGCGATCCGAAAAGGGGCGGTTCAGAACCGACCTACCACATGGAGCCTTGATCTTGGTGGCGGACTTTGTTGTTTGCGGGAATACGATATCATCCGGTTTATCCCAAATGCGGCGGAAAGTGATCTTTCTGGGTATAATTATGCTGTAGATCAATTTCCATCTGAGGTGTCCATCCCCTGGGCGGGACGAAGACTACGATTTATGCAGTCAGAACCCGATCACACCATCGATCAGTCCTATAGGGTGGGCAAAGACGAGGCGGTATTTGATGCGGATGAGCTGGCCTTTCCGCTTACTGTGCGTTCCCGGTTGCCGGGAGACATCATGAGAGTTCTGGGTCTAGATGGAAGCAAAAAGGTGAAGGATATTTTCATTGATGAGAAAATTCCCCCATCTCTTCGATCTCAGATTCCCATTGTGACTGATGCCGGAGGTTGTATTCTGTGGATCCCTGGTATTCGTAGGTCCTCGGTAGCTATGGTGACCCAGCATACAACTTCCATTATGCGGATAGCCCTAGATAGGGATAACGAGTAGCAGTACCTTGGTTATGGTTAAGTTCAGGCATTCATAGTATAACGTAGGAGGTTTACCTAACTTGCAAAATGATATTCAGGAAATTCTGATCAGTCAGGAAGAGATTAAGGAGAAGGTCGCTGAACTAGGTCAACATCTCAGTAAAGAATACGAAGGACGTAATCCATTAGTGATTTGTATCTTGAAAGGCGCCTTTATTTTTATGGCGGATTTGGTAAAGGAAATCACAGTACCGATAGAGCTTGATTTTATGGCTGTATCTAGCTACGGCACCTCAACCAAGTCATCCGGAGAAGTGAAGATCATCAAGGATTTGGACAGTTCGATTGAAGGACGCGATATTCTGATTGTTGAAGATATTATCGACAGTGGGCTTACACTGAGCTATTTGGTGGACGTACTACAACGTCGGAATGTAAAGTCTGTAAAGCTCGTTACGCTATTTGATAAGCCATCCGGTCGAACAGTTAATTTAGAAGCTGATTTAGCTGGGTTTATCCTACCTGATGCATTTGTTGTGGGGTATGGCTTGGATTATGCCGAGAAATACCGTAATCTTCCGTACATCGGCGTACTTAAACCGGAAGTATATAGTAGTTAAAACATATGGCTCTTTGGGCCGAATACCCATACTACCTCATTTTTTTGTAAAAGTGTGAGCGGCTATGGTAAAATAACTTAAGGTTTTGAGAGGAGGTAGGGGATGAATCGGTTCATCCGGAATTCTGGTTTTTATTTGATACTTTTCTTAGTCGTGGTGGGCATCGTGCAATTCCTCAACGGTGGAACAGAGTCAACCGTCACCCCTAGGTACGATCAATTTCGTCAGCAATTGAAGGATAACAACGTTGCTGAATTAACCGGGAAATTTGACGGTTACGCCTATCAGGTAACCGGTAAGTATAAAGAAGCCGTTGAAGAGGGTAAGACAAAATCGAAGAACTTCACCTTGTATGTTCCTTTTGACGAAAATGTGCTGAAGGAAATCGTAGCTTACAGCGATGCGAATAACATTGAGATGAAGTGGAATAAGATGCAGGGCGAGAGCATTTGGCTCACTTTCCTGACATCGATCGTACCACTAGCTATTATGTTTATCCTGTTCTTCTTCCTGTTTAATCAGGCACAGGGTGGCGGCGGCAAAGTCATGAACTTCGGCAAGAGCAAAGCCCGCCTGTATAATGAAGAGAAGAAGAAGGTTACATTTGAAGATGTGGCGGGAGCAGACGAAGAGAAACAAGAGCTTGTTGAGGTTGTTGAGTTCTTGAAAGACCCTCGGAAGTTTACTGCCGTTGGTGCACGGATTCCTAAAGGGGTGCTGCTTGTAGGCCCTCCAGGTACCGGTAAAACTTTGCTAGCTCGTGCAGTTGCTGGTGAAGCTGGAGTTCCGTTCTTTAGTATTTCGGGTTCTGATTTCGTCGAAATGTTCGTCGGTGTCGGTGCTTCACGGGTACGTGATTTGTTCGAGAATGCGAAGAAGAATTCTCCATGTATTATCTTTATTGATGAGATTGATGCCGTTGGACGTCAACGTGGCGCTGGCCTTGGCGGTGGACACGATGAACGTGAACAAACGCTCAACCAATTGCTCGTAGAGATGGATGGTTTTGGTGGCAATGAAGGTATTATTATGATTGCTGCAACAAACCGTGCCGATATTCTTGACCCGGCATTGCTGCGTCCAGGCCGTTTTGACCGTCAAATTACGGTTGACCGTCCGGATGTAAAAGGCCGTGAGTCCGTTCTTAAAGTACATGCGCGTAATAAGCCATTAACCAAAGACGTGAAGTTAGATGTTGTTGCTAAACGTACAACTGGATTTACGGGCGCTGATCTAGAGAATTTGCTGAATGAAGCGGCTCTCTTAGCAGCACGTCGTAATCGTAAAGATATTTCCATGCGTGAAGTGGACGAAGCAATCGACCGTGTCATTGTAGGTACCGAGAAGCGTAGCCGCGTGATCAGTGATCGCGAGAAGCGGATTGTTGCTTACCATGAAGCGGGACATACGATTGTTGGTTACTTCTTAGAGCATGCTGATATGGTTCATAAAGTAACGATTATTCCACGGGGTCGTGCTGGCGGATACGTTATCATGATGCCGAAAGAAGATCGTATGCTTGCGACCAAACAAGAGCTCCTAGACAGAGTCACAGGTCTCCTTGGTGGTCGAGTTGCGGAAGAGTTGTTCATTGGTGAAATTGGTACTGGTGCATATAGTGACTTCCAGCAAGCGACTAGCATTGTACGAAGCATGATTATGGAGTATGGTATGAGCGATAAGCTTGGACCAATGCAATTTGGGACATCTCAGGGTCAAGTATTCTTGGGCCGCGATATTGGACACGAACAGAACTACAGTGACCAAATTGCTTATGAGATCGATCAAGAAATGCAGCACTTCATTACTAGCTCGTATGAACGTTGTAAGCAAATCTTGACTGAACATTCCAAAGAAGTTGCACTGATTGCAGAAACTTTGCTTGAAGTTGAGACCTTGGAATTGGATCAAATCAAAGAGCTTATTGAGAATGGTAAACTACCTGAATCCACTGTAGATGTCTCGAATGAGGGAGACGGCGGCAACTCCGGTTCCGGCGAGCCTGTCATCGACAACATCGGTGATGTTCGTGTTCGCATTCAAGGTAAATCTGAGGAGTCGGCACCGATTGTTCCAGGTGACATTCCGAACGAGGAGCCAGTTGATTCTAGTGATAGCACAAGCGAACCAACGGTTAATGCACCTGAGGATAGCGTAAGTGATACACCAGAGAAGCCGGGCGATAATGATTCAGATCAGGGTCCAAGAAATGGTGGAAATACACCTACGGTTTAATCTTTCTTTGCTTGCGATAGGTCGCAAGGGAGTGTATGTATAACAATATTGAAGTCCGGGAGACAGCCACTTGTTTCCCGGACTTTTTTGTTCAGGAAATTTAGTTCTTGTTTCAAAGTTGGGCGTTATCGTCACGTAGAAGAACATTAAGGTAGAATTTCGGAACTTAGGCCGACATGTAGCGCATTGACAGGGCAACTTACCTTGTGTAAATTAGTTGTTAAACACGTAAAGTGACTATTTTGTGTATTGTAGGATCCACGCTGCTTAGCATCGTGAAATTTGATACGTTCTTATCGCTGGTAAGGACGTACTTAAGCATTATCAATAACTAGATGTGAGATAGAGAGATTCAGCGGCAGTGAACCGCGAAAGCATCAGGGGAGGTTAATTGGTGGAGGCCCAAGCACTGGAACGAAAGGCTGAGATGAACCGCGAGCTGCGGGAGAAGTTGATCACGCTCAAGAAGGAACGAAATGCAATTATTCTAGCTCACTATTACCAACGTGATGAAATTCAGGAGGTTGCCGATTTCCGAGGCGATTCTTTTTTGCTTGCTCAGAAGGCAGCTTCAACGGACGCGGAGACGATTGTTTTCTGCGGCGTGCACTTTATGGGGGAGAGCGCCAAAATATTAGCTCCGAACAAAACGGTGCTTATTCCTGATGAACGGGCAGGTTGTCCGATGGCTGATATGGTTAATGTGGATGGCTTACGGAAAATGAAAGCTCAGTATCCTAATGCCAAAGTAGTAACGTACATTAATTCTTCAGCTGAGATCAAAGCGGAAACGGATATTTGCTGTACGTCTTCCAATGCAGTCAAAGTTATTAACTCCGTTGATTCTGATGAGATCATTTGGGTGCCGGACAAAAACTTGGGTCATTACGTTCAGCAGCATACAGACAAGAAGTTAATTATCTGGGAAGGTTATTGTAACACCCATGATATGTTGACTGTAAAGGACGTAGTGGAGATGAGAGCCCTTCATCCGGGCGCAGAATTTGTGGTTCATCCCGAATGTCGTCCTGAAGTTGTGGCGATGGGTGATTTTGTTGGGAGCACGACTGCGATCCTCGAATACTGCAAAAATTCCACTAATAAAGAGTTCATTGTAGGGACAGAAGATGGTACGGGATATCAATTGCGCAAAGATAGTCCAGATAAAATGTTTCACTTTGCGACGAAGTTCCTGGTATGTCCTAATATGAAAGTGAATAATTTGAAGAAGCTGGTCAAATGTTTGGAGACGATGCAGCCACAGATTTACGTGCCTCCTGCTATTGCCGACCAAGCCAGAGTTTCCCTAGAGCGCATGCTACAAGTTAAGTAGTATGCGCTACTCTCTTGTCCAAGATAGGTGACAAAAATTGATACCACAATATTTGGTTGATTTTAATGTGAACGAACTACCTGTAATTGATACGGACGTTATTGTTATTGGATCAGGCATCGCTGGTCTATATACGGCAATCAAAGCTAGCGTAGATCGCCGAGTCATTATGATTACTAAGAAGTCATTGCTTGAGAGTAATACTAGGTATGCCCAGGGTGGAATTGCCGCCGTTATTTCCGAGGATGATTCAACGCAGTCTCATTATCAGGATACATTGTTAGCTGGGGCAGGACTTTGCTCGTCACGGTCCGTTGATATCTTGGTCAATGAAGGACCGGGATGTGTGGAGGAATTAATTAAGCTCGGCACCAACTTTGATCGGGAGAATGGTGAACTGGCGCTCACACAAGAAGGAGCGCATAGTCATCGTCGTATTTTACACGCGAATGGTGATGCTACAGGTTTTGAGATTGTACGTGCATTATCAGAGCAAGTAACTGGACATTCTAACATTGAAATATGGGATAACCATTTTGTGATTGATTTGATTACAGAAGAGAACGAATGCTTGGGTGCGTTGGTTCAGCGTCCAGATGGTCAACGGATATTTCTACGTGGAGCCGCGACGATATTGTGTTCCGGTGGTGCAGGGCAATTGTATCGATACACGACGAATCCGGAAGTGGCGACAAGTGATGGCGTGGCTATGGCTTATCGTGCAGGAGCGGTTATCCGGGACATGGAATTCCTGCAATTCCATCCGACATCACTTTGCTATCCTGGTGCCCCTCGCTTTCTGATATCTGAAGCGGTACGTGGAGAGGGTGCTGTGCTTCGTAATATAAAAGGTGAACGGTTTATGGAGAAATATCATGAACTGCTGGAGTTAGCACCTCGGGATATCGTCGCACGAGCGATTGTAAGTGAGATGGAGGAAACAGGTTCAAGCTTTGTGTATCTGGACATTACCCACGAGACACCGGAGATGATTAAGCATCGTTTTCCAACGATCTACGAAACTTGCACTAGCTATGGACTGGATATGACTACGGATTGGATTCCAGTGGCTCCAGCTGCGCATTATATGATGGGTGGCGTCAAAACGGGTCATCATGGGGAGACTACTGTGAGCAGATTGTTTGCTTGTGGAGAGGTATCGTCCACGGGAGTTCATGGAGCTAATCGTTTGGCGAGTAATTCATTGTCGGAGGCCATTGTGTTTGGACAAAGAATCGTTGATAGTATCTCCCAGTTAATACCGTTGGATAAAACAGGCCGAAATATTTCTTACCAAAGGGATCGGCAAGAAACGCTGACCACATCTATCGTTGAGCTCCGTATGAAGCTGCAACGAATTATGGTTCGTCAAGTAGGCTTGCGCCGGACGGGTGCAGGTTTGCTGAAGGGGCTAGAGGAATTAAAGCCGCGTTTAACGATTTTTGATACCTATCTGGATACTCGCGAACAGTGGGAGTATGCAAATATGCTAACAAGTGCACTCATTCTTACGGAATCGGCGCTTGCACGTGAAGAGAGTCGGGGCGGACATTACCGTGAGGACTACCCAGAGCGTGATGACATCAAGTGGCGCAAACATATTTTACAGCAACGTGAAAAAGGAATGTTGGAGGAAATTAGTGATGATGTTTAATGGATATAACGCAGAGTTAATAGAATCCATTACTGGGTGGCTGAAGGAAGACGTTGGATCTGGCGATGTCACGACCCGTGTGACTATTCCTTCTGGACATGAGTCAAAAGCGGTGATTCATGCTAAGGAGGATGGAATTATCGCCGGAATGCCAGTCGCAGAATTGGTATTTCAGGTCGTGGACCCACAGCTTTCATTTACGGCATTCAAACATGATGGTCAGTATGTTGCTAAGGGTACTGTGTTGGCGGAAGTTGAAGGTAGTACGCATAGTATTTTGACAGGAGAGCGTCTAGCTCTGAACTTATTACAACGTTTATCCGGTATTGCTACGCGGACGAATGAATATGTGAATGCGATCGGAGGCTTGCCGGTACGCCTGGTAGATACAAGGAAAACTACTCCGGGACATCGGATGCTGGAGAAGTATGCGGTTCGTACGGGCGGCGGAGCGAACCATCGGTTTGGGCTATATGACGCTGTGATGATTAAAGATAATCATATCAAAGGAGCCGGTGGAATTACGGGAGCGGTGAGTCGGGCTCGTGCTAATATTCCGCATACAATGACTATTGAAGTGGAGACAGAGAATCTAGAACAGGTCGAGGAAGCTCTGAGTGCTGGAGCCGATATTATTATGTTGGATAATATGGCACCCGATCTGATGAAGGAAGCGGTACGGCGAATCAAAGCCAAGTCTCCGCATGTTACTGTCGAAGCTTCAGGAAATGTATCACTACATACGATACGCGCCATCGCTGAAAGTGGCGTAGACGTGATATCTGTAGGACGGTTGACGTATTCCTTTGAGAGTCTGGACATTAGTCTGGATCTCAATGAGAAAAAAGGAGGGTGAGCACAATGTTCCTTGTGATAGATGTAGGCAACTCGAATATCGTACTTGGAATCTATAGGAACCGTGAGCTGCTTCATCATTTCCGGCTTGCCACCAATCGTCAAACGACAGTGGATGAATATGGAGTTATGATCTATAACTTGTTTCAAATGTCTAAGATTAATGTAATAGACATTGAGGGAGTTATCATTTCTTCCGTTGTACCTCCATTGATGCATGTTCTTGAAGAGCTTTGTGAAAAATATGTAAAGAAAAAACCTTTGGTCGTTGGCCCAGGAATTAAAACTGGACTGAACCTGCGCTATGAAAACCCTCGGGAAGTAGGCGCAGACCGGATCGTTAACGCCATTGCTGCAATAGATAAATACGGTGGTCCATTAGTGGTTGTTGATTTTGGTACGGCGACGACCTTTGACTGCATCGATGCTGGGGGTAATTATCTTGGTGGTGCCATCGTACCGGGTATCGGTATTTCCACAGAAGCGTTGTATCAGCGCGCGTCCAAACTTCCGCGGATCGAACTTGAGAAGCCAAAGAAAGTAATTGGCCGTAATACCGTTACGGCGATGCAGGCGGGTATTATTTTTGGCTATGCGGGCCAGGTTGATGGTATAGTAGAACGGATCGCACTTGAAATGGAGGCACAGCCAAAAGTTATCGCGACCGGCGGCCTCGCTGAGCTCATCGCTAGCGAAACACGCTCCATTCATGAGGTTGACCCCCGTCTTACCTTAGAAGGCCTCCGCATCATTTATGAGCGGAATCAGCAATAGAAACATGTTGTTTATACTTGATCCTATGCTCAATCTTATGGTTGATCTAACGTGAGCGTTTCCCGTAGGGGAGAGCGCTCTAACCATCTAAATGTTGCAGTATAACGCACCACAGTACCATATCACCCAGCACGTAAATGTACTTGCTGCAGGAGCGCCAGAAGCAGAGCGTGCCCGAAGGGCGACAAGCGGCTACGGCGCTCCTTTGTTACTCGGGAGTCCCAATAAGTAGCAGTGATGAGCAGCCGGTTTTCATGGTAACTCAGGAGAACCAAAAGTAAGACGTACCCGAAGGGGGAAAAGCGTTCCACGCACAATACCAAGCGCATCCCCGTAAGGGGACAGCGAGCAGGAGCGCCTCTCCATGGCACACGTTATTAAGCGGGAGTCCAGAGGGTGCAACCCTTGGGGCCCTCCCTTAGGGTAAGGGAGGGTTTGGGTGGGATGAGAAAAAGTAAGAAACGGGAGGAAATACAAATGAACAAACAAATAGAGAAAGACCGCTTAATTCGCGGTACAGCCATGAATGGCAAAGTCCGCGCGTTTGCAGTGCGGACCACACAACTGGTGGAAGAACTACGCCGTCGGCATGATACTTTTCCAACAACTACTGCGGCGTTAGGACGGACGGTAACTGCAGCAGCTATGATGGGCGCTATGCTCAAAGGAAATGAGAAGCTCACCGTACAAGTAAAAGGCGATGGGCCGATCGGTCATATTGTAGCAGATGCAAATGCCAATGGAGAGGTACGCGGTTATGTCAAAGAGCCGCATGTTCATTTACCGAGCAATAGCATGGGAAAATTGGATGTAGCAGGAGCCGTAGGTACGACGGGTTTCATTCATGTAACGAAAGATCTAGGGTTAAAAGAGCCTTACCGGGGAAGTGTTCCGATTATTTCCGGTGAGCTTGGCGAAGATTTCACGTATTATTTTGCCATATCGGAGCAGACTCCTTCTGCTGTTGGGCTGGGCGTATTGGTGGATGTTGATTCCTCGGTTATCGTAGCTGGAGGATTCATCATACAATTGCTACCTGGGCTCAATGATCAAGAGATTGATGCTATAGAACGAGCGGTAGGTCAGATGCCCCCGGTTACATCACTTCTAGACCAAGGTATGGAACTAGAGGAGATGCTTAGCTGGTTATTGCCAGATTTTAAGGTTCTCGAGGAAATGGATATTACATTCTCTTGTCATTGTTCTCGCGAGCGGGTTGAGCGGACATTGATCAGCTTGGGTAAAGATGAGTTGACGGAGTTACAAGAAACAGGAGAAGAGACAGAAGTTGTATGCGATTTTTGCAATGAAGTTTATACATTTAGTGCAGATGAACTTCAGGAGCTTATCAACCAAACAGAGAAATAAAGTTCCGTTATACCAGAGATAGAGTTATTTTTGTGGCTTATATTGACAACTCCGATCGGTGTTGTTAAGATAATACTATCAAAACCAACTTAACCACTCGGAAATAAATAAAAGCGAATCAACTTTTCCTTTTATTTTTTACATCTAGAAGAATAGTTCTTATTTTAAAATTATATATTTTCCCAAAGGGAGGGCTTTTAGATGGCAAAAGTCGTAAATAGTGTAACGGATCTTATTGGTGGTACCCCGCTAGTTCGTTTGAATCGAATCGTTCCAGAAGACAGCGCAGAGATCTATGTGAAATTGGAATACCAGAACCCAGGATCAAGTGTTAAGGACCGTATTGCGATCAGTATCGTGGAAGAAGCAGAGAAAGCCGGCAAACTTAAACCAGGCGGTACAATTATTGAAGCAACTAGTGGTAACACGGGTATTGGTCTTGCTCTAGTAGCTGCTGCTAAAGGTTATAAAGCCGTTATCGTTATGCCAGAAACGATGAGTATTGAACGTCGCAACTTGCTGCGTGCTTACGGAGCAGAATTAGTTCTAACTCCAGGCGCAGAAGGTATGAATGGCGCAGTGAAGAAATCCGAGGAAATCTTAGCTGAGAATCCGGATTATTTCTTGGCTGATCAATTCAGAAACCAAGCTAACGTTAAGATTCACCGTGAAACAACTGGACCGGAGATTGTTGAGGCGATTGAATCCTTGGATGGTCAATTGGATGCATTCGTAGCAGGGATCGGCACAGGCGGTACGATTTCTGGCGCAGGTGAAGTGTTGAAGAAACGTTTCCCTGATATTAAGATTTATGCGGTGGAGCCAGCAGCATCCCCTATATTATCAGGTGGCAAACCAGGACCTCACAAGATTCAAGGTCTTGGAGCGAACTTCATTCCAGAAATTTTGAATCGTGAAATCTATGATGAAATTATTCATATCGAGAATGACGAAGCTTTCGAACAGGCACGTGCTGTAGCCAAAGAAGAAGGCATTCTATCGGGTATTTCATCTGGAGCAGCTGTTCGTGCGGCACTGCAAGTTGCTAAGCAACTAGGCAAGGGCAAACGTGTAGTAGCTGTTATTCCAAGTAACGGCGAACGTTACCTGAGCACACCACTATACAATTTTGAAGCTTAATTGATATTTAATTTAGAATCATTCATTAACCCTCATGGCTACCCTTTATGGGTGGCATGGGGGTTTTTTATACATGATTTAGGGAATATGAACATGGATAATGAACAAGATGTTTTAAACTGTTCTAGCTTTTAGTATACTAGCAAGCAATAGAATGCTAACGAGGGTGGAGGAACGGACCGTAGATGGAGCACATTACATCATGGGAACAATGGAAGAAGTGGGCTACGGAAAGGCAGTGGACGATGCTGCCTTACGCGGGCAAATGGAAGTTCCCTACGGGACTTCCTGGGGATTGGAGATCGGCTTGGGAGCAATCGCAGCCGTATTCCTTTGTATTGGAGAGTGGAAAAGGAGGGCGATATACTTTTCTTGGCTTAGATCCAGTTTCGGTTATCCGTGGCAAGGGAAATCAAGTAGAAATTGAGCAATTGGATACTGGTGTGAGAACAAGTATACATGGCAAACCACTAGCGGTACTTCGCCAATGGATGGCTCCTTACAAGTCACCTAGTTTTTCTGGGCTTCCCAAATTTAGCGGTGGAGCCGTAGGATTTCTAGGTTATGATATCGCCAGATCCCTGGAGCGTCTTCCGCAGCTTGCAGAGGATGACCTTGGGTTAGATGATTATATCTGGATGCGGATGGAAGAGCTATGGATTGTCGATCAAGAGCTAGGTGAAGTCTATGCGATTGTCCATTGTCCAATCTCCCCACTGAGTGAGGGGACAAGAGCTACAAGGGAAATGGAAGTAGTCTACCATGAGGCTAAGTTACGGGTGCAAAGGATGGCAGAGCGCTGGGACGAAATCGTTCTTGGAGCGAATACGGGAGTAGTAAGTAATCAAGTAGCAAGACGGCTGAGAAAGCTTGAACTTATAGAGGAGCAGTCGGATTCAGTACTTAGTGAGATCCAGCTGGGAAATTCTAGCGTGTCTATGGCACAGGATGATTTCGAGTCGGCTGTTAAGCGGATTCAAGACTACATTCGTGCTGGGGACGTGTTCCAGGTCAATTTATCACTGAGGCAGAATATCTCCTTACAGGCATCGGCGGAAGAAATTTACGAATGGTTGAGAATACTGAACCCTTCCCCATATATGGGCTTGCTTCGTTTTCCTGATTTCGGGCTCGTCTCGGCTTCTCCTGAACTATTGGTGAAACTCGAACAAGATGAGGTTAGTACAAGACCAATAGCTGGTACAAGGCGCCGCGGAACAAGCCCAGAGGAAGATGTAGCGATGGCTCAGGAACTACGTAGTAATGAGAAAGAGCAAGCTGAACATATTATGTTAGTTGATTTGCTACGAAATGATGTGGGGCGTGTAGCACAGTATGGTTCCGTGCGAACAAGTGAGCTACTCACCATCGAGTACTATTCCCATGTGATGCATTTAGTGTCCCAAGTGGAAGGTACTCTTCAGGAGGGTAAGACTCCATACGATGTAATTGCCGCTGTTTTCCCAGGTGGAACCATAACCGGAGCGCCAAAGGTGAGGACAATGGAGATCATCGAAGAATTGGAGCCGGTGACTCGGGGGCCGTATACAGGCGCGATGGGATGGATTGACTATAACGGAAATATGGAATTAAATATTGTTATACGTACATTGATCGTTAAAGATGGAGTTGGATATATACAGACAGGAGCTGGGATTGTTATCGACTCGGTTCCATATCGTGAATACAGAGAATGCCATAATAAAGCCAGAGCCATCGTTATGGCGGTGTTGCTAAGTCAGGATTCCACCGATGAAGGCTAAGAAAAAGGGGATGAAATTATGATACTGGTTATTGATAACTATGATTCGTTTACTTACAACTTGGTACAATATCTGGGTGAGCTTGGTGAGGAAGTCACGGTTCGTCGTAACGACGAGATTGATCTGCAAGGAATCAAGGATATGCAGCCAGATCACATTCTCATTTCACCGGGACCTTGTACACCAAATGAGGCGGGAATTACGCTGTCGATTATTGAGACCTTCAAAGGACAAATCCCCATATTCGGTGTTTGTCTAGGACATCAGGCTATTGGCCAGGCCTTCGGTGGCAATGTAATACGTGCTGAGCGGCTTATGCATGGTAAAACATCTCCGATTCTCCATAACGGTCAGTCGGTGTTTGCGGGGCTCCCCTCACCATTTACGGCAACTCGGTATCATTCTTTAATTGTTGAGCGTGCGAGCTTGCCGGATTGCTTGGAGATTACAGCAGAGACAGAAGAAGGCGAAATTATGGGACTGCGCCACAAAGAATATGCTGTAGAAGGTGTTCAATTCCATCCAGAATCTATTATTACGGATCATGGACATCAAATTCTCCGCAACTTTCTGAATCGGAATAGAGAAGAAGACCAAGTATGAAATACATCGGGGTGAATGGGACTCCCACCCTTGCTGCAGAAGCCGTGATTTCCGTAATGGATCACGGCTTCATGTACGGAGTAGGGTTATTTGAGACGTTTCGTACGTACGGGGGTCGCCCATTTTTACTTGAGCGGCATTTGGAACGTCTACGGCAGGGTTGCCAAAGCTTAGGTATCAATTATGATAGTGATTCTGATCAAGTCATGGCCGAAATTCAGCAATTGCTTGAAGTCAATGGGCTTGAAGAGGGTTATTGTCGGCTTACTGTTTCGGCGGGTGAGGGTCCACTAGGTCTTCCTTCGGATGACTACAATAAGCCTACGGTTATTTTATATATCAAACCTCTTCCGAACCCAGGAGCTAGTCTATACACACTAGGAAAAGAATTATGGCGCTTGAAGACGCGGCGTAATACACCGGAAGGTGAGGTTCGCTTCAAGTCGCTACATTATATGAACAATATTTTAGCAAAGAGGGAACTCTCTCAATATAAGCCGAATCCAACTATCGCAGTCGAAGGTCTACAACTTACAGAGAAGGGATTCTTGGCTGAAGGGATCGTAAGTAATTTATTTTTTGTACATGGTGGTACGCTATATACACCGGACATCGGGAATGGGATTCTCCCGGGGATTACTCGTTCTATTGTTTTGGAAATGACCGAGGAGTTTGGAATGGACAGGCAAGAAGGGCAATATACGTGGGAAATGCTCTGCGAAGCGGACGAAGTTTTTGTGACTAACTCAATTCAGGAACTGGTACCGGTGACGAAGCTTGTCATTCCTGAAGCTCCTGAAGAATGCTCTCGTCTTGTTGGTAGTGGACGAATAGGTCACATAACGAACAACCTATTGAACAGTTATAGAAAGAAAGTAGGAAATTGAAATGCAACCAACGTTATACAATAGAACTTACAATTGCGGAGAGACGATTTTGACACTTGGAAAACGGACCTTAGTGATGGGGATTCTAAATGTAACACCGGACTCTTTCTCTGATGGCGGACAGTACAATGATACCGAGCGTGCGGTTCAACATGCACTGCAGATGGTTAAGGATGGGGCAGACCTGATTGATATCGGAGGGGAATCTACTCGTCCAGGTCATGAACCAGTTGGTGAGCAGGAGGAGCTGGAGCGGGTGATTCCTATTGTGGAAGCCTTACACCGCGAAGCGCCAGGCATTCCTATTTCTGTGGATACTTACAAGTCCGTGGTCGCACGGGAGGCTTTGAAGGCTGGAGCACATATCATCAACGATATCTGGGGTTTTAAACAGGATCCAGCTATGAGCAAAGTGGCTGTTGAGTTTGGATGCCCAGTTATTTTAATGCATAATCGTCACGATCGGGATTACACGAACTTGGTGCAAGATGTTACTAATGATCTGATGGCTAGCGTAAACATTGCCAAAGAAGCGGGCGTGAAAGAGGAGCAAATCATCCTTGACCCAGGAATCGGCTTTGCTAAAAATTATGAAGAGAACTTGCAGGTCATGCGTGCGCTTGATGATCTGATGAAGTTAGGTTATCCAATGCTGCTCGGTACATCTCGCAAAAGATTTATCCGTACTACGTTAGATTTACCTGTTGAGGACACTGTTCTTGGTACTGCGGCAACGGTAGCGTTTGGTATTGCTCAAGGCTGCCAAATCGTGCGTGTTCATGATGTGCTTGAGATCAAGCGCTCAGTGAAAATGTGCGACGCCATATTGTATAGCTAGATAATGAACACTTACTTATAGATAAAATTTCAGGATAGGAAGGCGTGGCTTAAGATGGATAAAATGATCATTCGTCGCATGGAGTATTACGGTTATCATGGTGTTTTTGAAGAGGAGCGGAAACTGGGTCAACGTTTTTATGTTGATCTTGCATTAGAGCTTGATCTAAGCGAAGCGGCAAAAAATGACGATTTGAGCAAAACGGTAAATTATGCCGAGGTTCATGAGCTGGTTAAAGGAATTGTCGAGAAAAAGAGCTTCAAGCTAATTGAGGCGCTCGCAGAGCATATTGCATCCTCCGTTTTGGACACTTATACTATGATAGATGCGCTAACGGTTGGCGTGACGAAACCACACCCACCATTTGATATTCATTTTGAAGGTGTGACGGTGGAGTTGTACCGTTCTAGAAAGTGAGAGTTGTTATGAATACACATTCATCCTCTGAAACATCAGAGGCTTATATAGCTTTAGGGGCTAATTTAGGGGATCGAGAGACAACCTTGATGCAGGCGATTGCCTATTTGGAGGATCATCCAGATATATCTGTGCTAAGATGCTCTAATTTATATGAGACCGATCCCGTTGGTTATCTCGATCAACCTTGCTTTGTTAATATGGTAGCCGCGGTTAAGACTTCTTTAGATCCGGAGGCGTTACTCTCCACCATGCTTGAAATTGAGCTTCGTCTTGGGCGTGAACGGTTAATCCGTTTTGGTCCAAGAACGGTCGATTTGGATCTTCTATGGATTGAAGGACGAACGGTCGATACAACACTGCTGACCTTACCTCATCCACGTATGTTTGAGCGTGCTTTTGTCTTGGTACCTTTAGCGGACGTTGTTGCTCCGGATAAGGCAGGCGATCTTTATGGACAAATGCAAAGCGCACTGGATCATATCGAAGGAAAGGAAGGCGTTCGGTTTTGGAAGACATGCACCTGGCACGGCGTATCCGCGCTTTCCGGAAATTAAAAGGTTATACGCAGCAAGAGCTTGCGGACAAATCAGGTGTTTCACTCGCACTTCTTGGGGCGATGGAACGGGGTAATCGCCGCGTAGAAGATCAAATTTTAGATAAAATTGCGAATATTCTAGACGTCAGCTTGTCCGAGCTGAAGTTACCAAGATAGATGTACGTATGAGCACAAAACTAAGCCTATGCTTTCGATGCAAGTTTTGCTCGAAGAACAATCATTGAAGCATATGCTCACAAAACTCTAAGGAGGGACCACATGCTAAAGATCGGCGATATAGAGATGAAGAATCAAGTTGTGCTTGCCCCTATGGCAGGGGTCTGCAATCCAGCCTTCAGACTTATTGCTAAAGAATTTGGCACGGGGCTTGTCTGTGCTGAGATGGTTAGTGATAAAGCGATCATTCACGGCAACAAGCGTACACATGAAATGTTGTTTGTCGATGAACGTGAGAAACCGCTGAGTCTGCAGATTTTTGGCGGGAACCGCGAATCTCTTGTCGAAGCGGCTAAAGTGGTCGATCAAGATACCAATGCAGATATCATCGACATTAATATGGGGTGCCCTGTGCCGAAGGTCACAAAATGCGATGCGGGTGCTCGTTGGTTGTTAGAGCCAAACAAAATATATGAAATGGTATCGGCTGTAGTTAATGCGGTTAGCAAACCAGTTACGGTAAAAATGAGAATTGGTTGGGATGACGAGCATATTTTCGTTGTTGATAACGCGAAGGCTGTAGAGCAGGCTGGAGGTAAAGCCGTCAGCGTACATGGTCGAACACGGGAACAGCTATATACAGGAAAAGCAGACTGGGATTATATTCGTCAGGTTAAAGAAGTAGTATCTATCCCGGTTATCGGGAATGGAGATGTTGTCACACCGGAGGACGCTAAGCGGATGTTGGATCAAACTGGCTGTGATGGTGTCATGATCGGCAGAGGGGCTCTAGGTAACCCTTGGATGCTTTATCGCACAGTGGAGTATCTGAAGACAGGTGAGTTACTCCCAGAGCCTGGAATTGAAGAGAAGATGCGTATTGCTATTTTGCATATGGATCGGCTTGCCGCGCTCAAAGGCGAACATGTAGCCGTTCGTGAAATGCGTAAGCATATGGCTTGGTATCTAAAAGGCATGAAAGGTGCGGCTCGGATTAAGGACGTTATCATGGAAGAGACTAAGCGTGACGAAATGGTACGAATTCTTGAGGATTTTGTCGTCGAGTCACTTGCTACTGCGAATTCGATTGATTCTGAGCCTGCATAACGTTTAATGAAGGTTCATTTTATGGATAAAAAGAGAGAAACCTCTGTTTATTAAACGTTTTCATTTGAAGAATCGGGTGTCATTGACATTTGGCAGAGCTTCACCTATAATTTCACAGTATAAATTCGCCTCAGGAGATAACTTCCACACATGGAGAGGTCTCTCACTCCATGAGATTGCATATGATATTCTCAAATGATGCGTGAATTTTCACGGCCGTTGCCATAGCGGCAACTCGGGGACCTTTTGGGGACAAAGGTCTTTGCATTCCTTTTATTGTGGGAACTTTATTGACCAGAAGGCGATCGAAGTCCGCGCGCATAGTGCGAAAATTATTTCCATGACAGGAGAATTGGTTGAAATGAGCGATAAAGAAGTCATTCTTACACAAGATGGATTAAAGCGGTTGGAAGAAGAACTTGAGAATTTGAAATCAGTGAAACGCCGCGAAGTTGCTGAGCGGATTAAAGTTGCGATTGGTTACGGAGATATCAGTGAGAACTCGGAATATGAGGATGCTAAGAACGAGCAGGCCTTTATCGAAGGACGGGTTATTACACTTGAGAAAATGCTACGTAACGCCCGGATCATCAATAATGATGAGATTGGTACAGATACAGTTACTATCGGCTCTACTGTAACGGTGCAAGATATGGAGTTCGGTGATACAATGGAGTATGCCATTGTAGGAACAGCTGAGTCTGATCCGCTACAGAACAAAATATCGAATGAAAGCCCAGTTGGCAAAGCAATACTTGGTAAGCAAAAAGGCGCTGTTGTGGATGTAGCAGTCCCAGCTGGTACGATTCAATATAAAATTGTCGATATCAAGAAATAACGCGGAATTAGCGAGTGAAAGAAGCTTCCCCGGGGGAAGCTTCTTTCACTGTATTGTAGATCGTTCTGCTTAGTTGCTTTCCATAGTGACAAAGTAGTCCAAAACCAAATACATGTTTGTAGGAGTGAAGCGGAAATGAGCGAGGAACACAATCAACAGGAGCAAGAAGTCGAAGTTAGTGAACTGTTACAGATTCGTAGAGAGAAATTGGACGAGCTACGTGGGCTTGGAGTCGATCCTTTTGGAGGGAAATACGAAAGAACCCACAACGCAGGCGATATTCTGCAACAATACGACCAACTTTCTAAGGAAGAACTGGAAGAGAAGAGCGTAGAAGTTTCGATTGCTGGACGTTTGATGGCTAAACGGGGTATGGGGAAGGCTAGTTTTGCGCACATCCAGGATCTTACGGGTAAAATTCAGATCTATGTACGCCAAGATAGCGTGCCAGAAGTTAAATATTCAGCTTTTAGCCTACTTGACCTTGGAGACATCGTTGGAGTTAAGGGTGAGGTATTCAAGACCAAAACCGGTGAAACTTCGATCAAAGTCAAAGACCTGGAGATTTTATCTAAATCGCTTTATCCGCTTCCGGACAAATATCATGGTCTCAAAGATGTTGAACTTCGCTACCGTCAACGTTATGTTGACCTGATCGTAAACCCTGAAGTACAACAGACATTTATTAAACGTTCACGGATTATTAAGTCCATGCGTCATTATTTGGATTCCCAAGGATATTTGGAAGTAGAAACTCCAACCCTGCATAGTATTGCTGGGGGGGCGGCTGCTCGTCCATTTATCACGCATCACAATGCATTGGACATGCAGTTATACATGCGTATCGCTATTGAGCTTCACCTGAAACGCCTGATCGTAGGCGGTTTAGAGAAGGTGTATGAAATCGGCCGGGTGTACCGGAACGAAGGTATGTCAACACGTCATAATCCGGAATTCACCATGATTGAGTTGTATGAGGCTTATGCCGACTATAAGGATATTATGGCGTTGACTGAAAATATGATCGCCCACATTGCTAAGGAAGTACTTGGCACGACTGTGATTAAATATCAAGATTATGAAGTAGACTTAACTCCACAGTGGCGTCGTGTATCTATGGTAGATGCGGTCAAAGAAGTTACGGGTGTTGACTTTGGAAGACACATGACCAATGAAGAAGCACACGCTTTGGCGAAAGAGCATAAAGTTCCAGTAGACGCGCATATGACATTTGGTCATATCCTGAATGCGTTCTTTGAACAATTTGTAGAAGAAACTTTGATTCAACCAACATTCGTATACGGACATCCGCTAGAGATATCTCCGCTTGCGAAGAAGAATCCAGAAGACCCTCGGTTTACTGATCGATTCGAATTGTTTATCGTGGGACGTGAACATGCCAACGCCTTTACAGAGCTAAATGATCCTATCGATCAACGTCAACGTTTCGAAGCGCAAATCTTGGAACGCGAGCACGGGAATGATGAAGCGCATGAAATGGATGATGATTTCATCCGGGCACTGGAATATGGTATGCCACCAACAGGTGGATTAGGTATTGGAATAGACAGACTTGTTATGCTATTGACCGACTCGGCTTCGATTCGCGATGTACTACTCTTCCCGCACATGCGTCCTCTTGCTGGAGAGTAAGAATATATTCGTATATATAGAAACAAGCATGGCAGGAAACTGCCGTGCTTGTTTTTTTATCTTATATCTGATCTTGTTTGTGGTGGTTGGTGGATCAATAATCATTAGTGAATATAAGACAAGCCCGGTTTAAGCTGGGTTTTAAATTATTTTAAATAAATGCTTGCATCTGGGCTGTGAAGATGATATATTATACATCCGCCCGTTAAACACAAGCTTTTGTAGCTAACCACTACGATATGCCAGAAAAAATAAAGCTTGCAAAACGGTGTTGGATGTAGTA
>NZ_BMFT01000006.1 GCF_014639155.1 Paenibacillus segetis | reverse complement strand
CGTACCCATCCCGAACACGACCGTTAAGCCCTCCAGCGCCGATGGTACTTGGACCGCAGGGTCCTGGGAGAGTAGGACGCCGCCAAGCAAACTTACGCAGGTTCCTAATCGAAACTGCGTGAATTATTCCCTGATAGCTCAGTTGGTAGAGCACTCGACTGTTAATCGAGTTGTCACAGGTTCGAGTCCTGTTCGGGGAGCCATATGCTCTCATAGCTCAGTAGGTAGAGTGCATCCATGGTAAGGATGAGGTCACCGGTTCAAACCCGGTTGAGAGCTCCATGATTTTTCGAAGAGAGTTAACTTTGGAAAAGCTATCCTAAATGTGGCCCGTTGGTCAAGCGGTTAAGACACCTCCCTTTCACGGAGGTAACAGGGGTTCGATTCCCCTACGGGTCACCATACATACGGAGGCTTAGCTCAGCTGGGAGAGCATCTGCCTTACAAGCAGAGGGTCGGGGGTTCGAACCCCTCAGCCTCCACCATATTTCTTCTAATCATTATTGGGGATTAGCCAAGCGGTAAGGCAACGGACTTTGACTCCGTCACTCATAGGTTCGAATCCTATATCCCCAGCCATTATTATTAAGAGCCATTAGCTCAGTTGGTAGAGCACCTGACTTTTAATCAGGGTGTCGAAGGTTCGAGTCCTTCATGGCTCACCACTTTATTCCTAAAGTGTTGCCTAGTAACATCGTGCGCGTGTGGCGGAATGGCAGACGCACCAGACTTAGGATCTGGCGTTTCACGACGTGGGGGTTCAAGTCCCTTCACGCGCACCAAATTTGCGGACGTGGCTCAGCGGTAGAGCATCGCCTTGCCAAGGCGAGGGTCGCGGGTTCGATTCCCGTCGTCCGCTCCATATTTTGCGCCCTTAGCTCAGCTGGATAGAGCGTTTGACTACGAATCAAAAGGTCGGGAGTTCGAATCTCTCAGGGCGCGCCATTATATTTATAACTTCATAAATGTAGTAAGCACCATTTTATTTCGGGACGTAGCTCAGCTTGGTAGAGCACCTGGTTTGGGACCAGGGGGTCGCATGTTCAAATCGTGTCGTCCCGACCATTATAAAATGCGGGTGTAGTTCAATGGTAGAACTTCAGCCTTCCAAGCTGATAGCGTGGGTTCGATTCCCATCACCCGCTTTTATTTTTATGACAGTAACATCATCAGATTCGATGATGTTTTTTGTTATAATCTTATCTTTTTTTGTATCCTTGCATTTTACTGCTTCACCGTGTTACTGTTAATAGGGGTCTTCTTTACTGTAATTGGTAATTACTGAGGGTGGTGCATAATTATGTATCATAGCCTTCTGTTGATTTTGTGATTTCCTTTTTAAAAGCAGTTACGAGTGACTCTAAGGGCATTTTGATCTATGCGTATTTTTGAATAAAAAATCACTTAACTTCATTAACTCTTGCTAAATTGCTAAATATATTACAAATAAAGTGAAGATTTTCAGGAGAGTTTATTGTATTATGTTAAGAAAGCTTTTAGAAAGACGGTAAAGGGATGAAATGGGGGAGAACTATGACTGAATTAACGGTAACTGCAGGAAAGAGTAATGCCAATAACCTGCTACGACGCGACATTCGTTTTTTGGGCAATATTCTAGGAGAGGTCCTTGTGCATCAAGGCGGTAATGAACTCTTGGATATTGTCGAGAAGATTCGTGAAGCGAGCAAGTCACTACGGGCTGTATTTTTACCTGAATTATATGAAGAGTTCAAAACGATGATCAATTCTCTTGAACCCGAGATTCGTCACCAAGTAATCCGTGCATTTGCGATTTACTTTCAACTCGTTAATATTGCTGAGCAAAATCACCGAATTCGTCGTAAGCGGGATTACGAAAGGTCGGCAGGAGAAACTGTACAGCACGGTACGCTAGAAGCGTCGGTTAAAGATTTGAAAGATCGTGGCTTTACTTATTTGGAAGCTCAAGAGATTTTGGAAGGTATGTCATTGGAACTGGTTATGACAGCCCATCCTACAGAAGCGATGCGTCGGGCTATTCTTGATATTCATAAACGGATTGCTGATGATGTTATGCAGCTCGACAATCCGACGCTAACCTTCCGCGAACGCGAGCAGCTAAGAGAGAAGCTACTTAATGAAGTAATTACACTTTGGCAAACCGATGAGTTGCGTGATCGTAAGCCTACAGTACTCGATGAAGTGCGAAATGGTATGTATTATTTTCACGAGACGTTATTCCATGTACTTCCTGAAGTATATCAAGAGCTGGAGCGTTGCCTTAGCAAGTATTATCCTGAGCATTTGTGGCATGTGCCAACGTATCTGCGGTTTGGTTCCTGGATTGGCGGAGACCGTGACGGAAACCCGTCTGTAACCTCTGATATCACCTGGGAGACCCTGCGGATGCAGCGGAAGTTGGCTGTGCGTGAATATCAGCGCATTTTGTCAGAACTATTCAAACATCTCAGTTTCAGTACAACAATTGTAGATGTGACAGATGAACTGCTAGCTTCTATTCAGAAGGACCGTCTCCAAGTTACATTGAACAAAACATCGAAGTGGAACAATGAGAAGGAACCTTATCGTGTAAAACTGACATATATGACAGAGAAATTACAGAATCTTTTGGATGACTCGAAAAAGGATACGGCAGAACGTTACACTGATGTAGCTGAATTCATTAATGATCTGAGGATTATTGATCGCAGTCTCCGTCATCACTATGCCGATTATGTTGCGGATACTCATATTAAGAAATTGGTTCGTCAGGTGGAGCTATTCGGGTTCCACACAGCGACCTTGGATATTCGTCAGCACAGCCAGGAGCATGAGAATGCCATGACTGAGATACTAGCTAATATGAATATCGTTAGCAACTATGCTGAATTGCAAGAACAAGAGAAAGTGAAGCTCTTAGAGCGAATATTGAATGATCCGCGCCCTCTGACATCTCAATACCAAGAGTACAGTGAGAGCACCAGAGAGTGTCTTGAAGTATACCGGACCGTGTTCAAGGCTCAGAAGGAATTTGGTAAGCAGTGTATCACTAGTTACCTAATAAGTATGGCAGAGGCAGCGAGTGATATCCTCGAGGTTATGGTCTTCTCTAAAGAAGTTGGTTTGTTCCGTAAAGAAGCGGACGGTTCAGTCGTTTGTACGTTACAAGCTGTACCGCTATTTGAGACGATCGACGACTTGCATGAGGCACCTGGAATTATGCGTCAGCTGTTCAGTATGCCGATCTATCGTCAATCTGTAGAAGCGATGAATGATCTACAAGAGATTATGCTTGGGTATTCTGACAGTAACAAAGACGGTGGTGTGGTAACGGCTAACTGGGAACTACGAGTAGCTCTCAAGCAAATTACTGCTGCAGCGAGTGAATTTGGTATAAAGCTGAAATTCTTCCATGGTCGTGGAGGAGCGCTAGGTCGTGGAGGTATGCCTCTGAACCGTAGTATCCTTGTGCAACCCCCACAAACGATTGGTGGAGGCATTAAGATCACAGAGCAAGGTGAGGTCATTTCTTCACGTTATTCATTGAAGGGGATCGCTTACCGAAGCTTGGAGCAGGCAACTTCTGCTTTAATTACTGCAGCCATTCAGGCACGTCTAAATCAAGAGTACGCTTCGAGTGAAGAGGAATGGGAGGAGATCATTAAAGGGATCTCTGAAACTTCACTGGATAAGTATCAGGACTTGGTATTCCGTGATCCGGATTTCTTGAAATTCTTTAAGGAATCTACACCTCTTCTTGAGGTCGGAGAACTTAATATTGGCTCCCGACCATCCAAACGGAAGAATAGTGATCGTTTCGAAGATTTACGGGCTATTCCATGGGTGTTTGCCTGGACACAAAGCCGTTATTTGTTCCCTGCTTGGTATGCCGCAGGAACTGGTTTATTTAACTTCTATCAGAATAATGAAGAGAACATGAAGGTACTTCAAGATATGTACGAAAACTTCTCTTTCTTCCGTTCTCTCATCGATACGTTGCAATTAGCTATTGTCAAAGCAGATTTGACCATTGCTAAAGAATACGCGAACATGTGTAGTGATCCAGAAGTACATGATCGAATCTTCAAAAAAATTGAGGAAGAGTTCAATTTGACGAAGACTATGATCCTAAAGATCACGGGACTTACAGAGATATTGGGTAATGCCCCAGCTTTGCAGGAATCTATTCGTCAACGTAATCCTTACGTTGATCCACTGAGCTACTTGCAAGTTCAATTGTTAGCTGAGCTTCGTGCGATCCGTGAAAAAGGGCAGGACGATCCAATTCTACTGCGTGAAGTACTGCTTACGATTAACGGAATTGCTGCAGGTCTTCGGAATACGGGCTGATACAATACAACAGTTCTAACAATTCAGATAGAATTAAAAGCAGGCTGGGACTTATCTAGGGATAAGGTCCTGGCTTGTTTTGTCAATTCTATTGCATTTTATTAGGACATGATTTAACATTTGAATGAATGAGTGCTTATGTCTGGTGAACCGGGTGGAATTCCGGGCAATGAAGGCTGGACAAGCAGGGTGTATGAATGAAGCCCGTCCATATGATATGGGGGAAATTCAATGGTGGATCATTTTGATGCGAGACTGGTGAAGCTGGCCCGTAAGGGAGATCAGGGGGCTTTTGCAGAGCTCGTAGATTTATATAAGGATAAAATATTTCATTTAGGCTACCGAATGTTATCCAATCGACATGAGGCGGAGGACATCGTGCAAGAAACCTTCCTTCGTGTCTATAAGAATTGGGAACGGTATGACGAGAAGCAAAAATTCTCTACGTGGATTTATCGTATTGCGACAAATCTATGTATTGATCAATTGCGTAAACGTAAGCCTAGATACTATCTTGATGCTGAAATGAACGATCAGGAAGGTATGGATGGATATACGCTCATTCCGGGAGATGATAGAACACCGGAGACAGAATATCTCGTATCTGAGACGCAGCAATTGATTCATCAAGCGATTGAGGGACTACCGGTTAAATATAAATCCGTGATTATTCTAAGATATTTACAAGAGTTATCGTTGCAAGAAATCGGTGATGTGCTGGATATGCCAGTTACTACTGTAAAAACACGCGTCCATAGGGGTCGTGAATTTTTGCGTAAAAAGCTAGAACATAAAGTATTATAGCTTGGATTATTTAGCAGAGATTTCCGTCATCTTTTTGTGAAACGTATTAAATTATAGAACGTATTGTTAGGTAGGATGACTTATCTATTACTCATAGTTAGTTTCCCATAGATTGATACTGAAAGGATTGGCTGATATGGATTGCAAACAAGCATCCTCATTGATGCATGATTATCTGGATGACGAGTTGTCAACTGGGCAGGCTTTGGAGCTAAGGAATCATCTTCAGGGTTGTCCATCATGTCACGTGCAGTTTAAAGAGCTCGAACAAACAGAAATGATGTTGTTTGCTACAATCAAACATAGCACCTTTTCCGCTTCAGATGAGTTGGTGGATCGAATTCTTAATCAAATTCCGGGTCAACATAAACAACAGGATTGGATGAAATGGATTAAGAGACATCCAGCATTAACAGCTGCTGCAGTGTTCTTTTTCGTTATACTAGTCAGTTTCATTTCATTCTGGGATACTGATGACCAACTTGTTGTGAAGGGTGTTGACCTGGATCAGGTGGTTATAAACGGTAATACCGTAACCGTACCAAGTGGTACTACAATCACTGGGAATTTGACAGTGGAGAACGGCAAAGCTGAAATCTACGGCGAAGTTAAGGGAAATCTTACGGTAATTGACGGATCTTATTTTCAGGCTTCTACGGCCAAGATCTCAGGTCAAGTCAAGAGTATTGATCAAGCGCTGGACTGGATCTGGTACCGGATTACCAATACATTTTCTGAGGTTGCCTACAGGTAATAATTTATGAAGATACGTTATGATCGGGCGCTCCCCTTTGGGAAAATGGGCGCCTTTTTTTATTCTTTGTAGCATGAGGCATTTTTTTCATTTTGTGACGAAAAATACTATTTATTAGGGAAGACTTGCATCTGACTTGTGAACGTTATAACCTAGAGTTTAAGGGGAATATATATATATACAAGTTGAATATGTTTGTTTATCCATAGAAGATAAATTATTCAGCAAAAGTATTACATAATGTTTCTTGATAACGTTATTAGTTACTAGGGGAACAATTGGGGGTTACACCATGAACTATTTGTCCAATCTGACGTGGCAGGAATACATTAAAGATGCAGTTGACATACTCATCGTTACCTATATTATTTACCATCTAATTCTGCTTGTACGGGGTACAAGAGCGGTTCAACTACTTAAAGGGATCCTTGTGCTCATTGTAATCTGGGCGATCAGCACATGGTTTGACTTATACACGTTAAAATGGCTTATGAACCAAATGTTCACCTTTGGGGTTCTTGCTATTTTCATTATATTTCAGCCCGAACTTAGACGAGCTCTGGAGCAACTTGGCCGCGGTAAGTTGTTTGGCAGAAGTACAGCGGATGAAGAGGAATTTGGCCGAGAAGTCGGCGAGATCATTAAGACGGTTAATTATTTATCACGTAGAAAGATCGGGGCATTAATTGTTTTTGAACGCGATACCGGGCTCAATGAATATACGGAATCAGGGATTCCTGTTCAATCCGTCATTACTTCGCAGTTGTTGATTAATATTTTTATTCCAAACACACCTCTGCATGATGGTGCGGTGATTGTTCAGGATCATAAGATTTCGGCAGCTGCTTGTTATTTGCCACTTTCGGAGAATCCATTCATTAGTAAAGAACTAGGCACAAGACATAGAGCTGCAATAGGAATAAGCGAAGTTGGCGATGCTATTTCGATTGTAGTTTCGGAAGAGACGGGTCAAATCTCACTTGCGATTGATGGACAGGTTGTTCGTGATATTAATGAAGAATCGTTGATTTCTAAATTGTATGTAGAGCTTGGTCCAAATTCCGGTGAAAATGAGAAAAAGCCTTTCTGGAGAAAGTGGGGGGCTAAGAAACATGGATAAGTGGCTTAGTCACAACAATTTCGCCAAAATTATTGCGCTTATTTTTAGTATTATTTTATGGGCGATGGTTCATTTGGATAGCGGAACTCCTATACCTCCAACGACATCACTCAATACTAAAATTATCGAAAACGTTCAAATTCAAGTAGTTGGATTTAATGAGGACAAATACGTACTCTATGATTTGGAATCTGATAAAGTAAATATAGAAGTTAGAGGCAAACGAACGGATATTACGACGAATTTTTCCGATTATAAAGTGAAATTAAATCTGAAAAATGTAAAGCCGGGAACGGTGACACTTCCATTAACTACTGAACTACCGCCAGGGGTCCAGCTCGTATCAATAAATCCATCCAATGTTACTGTAACGATTGAAGCCAAGGAAACTCAGGAGCTTCCCGTTAGTATCGTGACTACAGGAAAACTAAAATCTGGTCTGCAAATGGGGAGTCCTGTTATAGCCCATGAGGGACTAGTTAAAGTAACTTTACCGGAAAGTGAAATAGGTGAAGTGGACAAAGTACAGGGGATTATTGATATTACAGGGTTAGAGGAAACACTGAAAGGCAAAACAGTGAAGTTAGTAGCATATGATAAGCAAGGGAAAGAAATGAACCATGCGGAGGTTAATCCTTCATCTATTGAGGTTGATATCCCGATCAATAAGTTATACAAGAATGTGCCACTAGAGGTTCGGACTACAGGTCAGCTTCCAGAAGGCTACATTCTAGCTAGTATTGTTAAGAATGTTGAAGGAGTTGCAATATACGGCACGAAAGAAGCTTTAGAAGGAATTAACTCTCATTCGGTAACTATAGACCTGAATCAGTTTGTTGGTGGGACTGAGATGAAATACTCTGTAGACTTGACTCCTCCAGAAGGTTTTGAGAAAATCGAGCCTAATGCAGTAACTATTACTGTCATTGCAGAACCTGTCAAACAAAAACTGATGAATGGTATTCCCATTACGTTACTAAATCTAGACGAACAATTGAAAGCGAAGATCACCTCCAACGTAGATAACAAAATATCGTTGACTGTTCTAGGTGCGGAAAAGCTTCTTGAGGCGCTCAAAACGGGTGATATTACAGTGACAGCTGACTTAAGCAATCTGGGTATAGGAACTCACCGAGTACCTTTGGAGGTAAAGCTTCCTAAATATCTTGAGCTTTCCGATTCTGATAAATCATTATATATTGATGTTGAGTTAACCGATAAGTCAGAACCTACGACAACGTTGCCGGAAGATGAACCGGTGGACACTGGGGGAAATGCGACTCATCCGCCTGAAGAAGAGAACCCGAGTGAAAGTAACGGAACTCAGAATGGCGGTTAATAGTTCTCAATGTGGAGCTGTCAAGCTTCACATAACATTGAAGGAGTGAAAGTATAAACATGGGGAAATATTTTGGAACAGATGGAGTACGAGGAGTTGCAAATAAAGAGTTAACCGCAGAGCTTGCCTATCAAATTGGTCGTTGCGGGGGTTATGTACTTACTGGTGAGGTAGCGAAGCCTAAAGTAATTATCGGGATGGATACCCGTATTTCTGGGGTCATGCTGGAATCGGCGCTTGTTGCAGGTCTGTTGTCCATTGGCGCGGATGTAATTCGTGTAGGTGTTGTATCAACTCCGGCAGTAGCTTACTTAACACGTATCCTGAATGCGGATGCTGGTGTTATGATCTCGGCATCACACAATCCGGTTGAGGATAACGGAATTAAGTTTTTTGGTAGTGACGGCTTCAAGTTGTCTGATGAGACCGAATTAGAGATTGAAGATTTACTAGACAAAGATATTGACGAGCTTCCCCGTCCGATTGGGGGAGACCTGGGTAGTCTAACAGTGGATACCGACTCTAAGTTTAAATATTTGGAACACTTAAAAACTACGATTAATTCTTCTTCATTCGCAGGCATCAAGGTAGTTCTTGACTGTGCTAATGGGGCAGCTTACGAGCTTGCACCGATATTATTCCGCGAACTAGGAGCGGAGGTTCACCTGATTGGAGCTTCTCCAAATGGTCTGAATATTAATGATCATTGTGGATCAACGCATCCTGAACATCTTAAAGAGGAAGTTATCCGTTTGGGAGCAGATCTTGGGCTCGCATTCGATGGAGATGCAGATCGTCTGATCGCTATTGATGAGAACGGAGAAGAAGTAGACGGCGATTACATTCTCTGCATTTGTGGAGATGCTATGAATCGAGCTGGCAAACTTAAAGACAGCACCGTAGTCTCTACAGTTATGAGTAACTTTGGATTCTACAAAGCGACGAAGAAGTTGCAACTAAACACAGCACAGACGGCTGTAGGTGACCGTTATGTCATGGCCGAGATGATTCGAGGCGGTTATAACTTAGGTGGAGAGCAGTCGGGACACGTTATCTTTTTGGATTACAACACAACCGGTGATGGCATCCTGACAGGAATTCAGCTGGTGGATACCATGCTGACAGCGGGACAGAAACTAAGTGAATTGAAAAAAGTAATGAAGCAGTATCCACAGGTGCTCGTGAACGTTCGTGTACAGGATAAGAGTAAATATGAGGGTAACTCAGCAATTGAAGAAGCGATTGCCGCTGTAGAGGCTATCCTTGGTGATAATGGCCGAGTATTGGTTAGACCTTCGGGAACAGAATCATTGATTCGGGTTATGGCTGAAGGCCCGGATAAGCAGGAACTCGAGCAGCTTGTGTCGCAAATCGTGAAGGTTGTTGAGATGGAATTGGTATAATAGATAATTTTTTGATATGACCAATAAATGCGCTGCTAGGACGGGATTTTCCTGTTTTAGCGGCGCTTTTTAAATCGCTTGAATAGAATAGGGGAAGATGCACATTGCCAAATCTCTAGTAGGTGCATATAATTATACATATTCAATTACAGAAAGTGAGGGACGTGAGGTTACTGCAAGATAAGCGCCAGAGCTTCATTTCGCGCGTAGGAGATTGTCCATAGCAAGGTGAGTGAAGGGTTCTCGCTTGAGCTAAGGAAAGGTTCCGCGGCAAATGCAAGCTGACGAGGTGGAGGTGTTCGAATGTTCGGCGGGGGCCTCCCGGTATCGCATCTGAACCGTAATCGACAAGTCAAAAGGAATGGGCGACCGTTCTCACAAACTTTTCGGATAGATGCTTGGAATAATATACGAATTAAATTCATGAGTGGACGAAAGAACGCGGAAGAAACGCGGTGGCCGGAAAGAAATGGACATTCATGAAAATAGTCAGAATAAATTCTGAGAATTTGCATTATTTTCATACAACTAAATATTTCAATCTTGGGGTACCGTGTATAGGTCTTCCGCTTCTTTCATCCTACGACTATAAATCTAGGGAATTGAAACGGAGGATATATAAATATGTGTGGTATCGTTGGATATATCGGAAAAAGAGACACGCAGACGGTGTTGATCGAAGGGCTTAAGAAATTGGAGTATCGTGGTTATGATTCGGCAGGGATTGCAGTGTATACCCAAGACGGCCTTCAAATTTCGAAGGCATTAGGCCGTCTTACTAACCTTGAAACGAAGCTAGAAGGTGCTCCATTACTAGGAAGCGCTGGGATTGGTCATACGCGTTGGGCGACGCATGGCAAGCCGTCTGATGTTAATTCGCATCCGCATACCGATCACAGCCAGAAGTTCTCAGTTGTTCATAACGGCATTATTGAGAATTATTTGGATTTAAAAGAAGAATTGATTGGCCAAGGATATAAGTTCGTTTCGGAGACGGACACAGAGGTTATTTCTCACTTGGTAGCCCGTGAGTATGATGGCGACATTGTGAAGGCTGTTCAGAAGGCAATTAGCCATATGCGAGGTGCTTTTGCTCTGGGCGTGCTGACAGAATACGAACCAGAGAAGCTGGTAGCTGTTCGTCAAGCTAGCCCGCTCATTATAGGACTGGGTGAAGGCGAGAATTTTATCGGCTCTGATATTCCAGCAATTTTGAACTATACACGTAAAGTGTATATCCTAAATGACGGTGAAATGGCTGTATTGACAAGAGACGCTGTCGAATTAATGACGATCGAGGGGAATTTTATTTCTCGGGAAATGATTACTGTCGATTGGGACGCGGTTACCGCAGAAAAAGGCGGTTTCGACCATTTCATGCTAAAGGAAATTCATGAGCAGCCTAAAGCATATCGTGATACCATGAGAGGCCGGATTGACGAGTCTGGACAGAGTGTTGTGTTCCCAGGGTTGAATTTGACTGAGGAGAAAATTCGTAGCTTGAATAGTGTTCATATCGTGGCTTGTGGTACGGCTTATCATGCCGGCCTAGTCGGGGGAACGGTAATTGAACAACTCGTTCGCATTCCTGTCGCGAATGACGTTGCTTCCGAATATCGGTATCGTTCACCGCTGATTACGCCTGAGACGCTTGTGATCGTCGTCAGCCAGTCTGGAGAGACTGCTGATACGTTGGCAGCATTACGTGAAGCTAAGCGTAACGGCGCTCATGTACTGGCCATTACGAACGTAGTGGGAAGCTCCATCGCCCGTGACGCGGATGATGTTATTGCTACATTGGCGGGACCAGAGATCGCGGTTGCGTCGACGAAGGCTTATACTTCCCAACTCATTGCATTCTATCTCTTTGGTCTGTATTTGGCACAAGTTCGTGGAACTAAAAGCAACGAAGAAGTAGCTCATGTCATTGCTGCGATGCAATCACTACCGGAGCAGCTCGAGAGCATGCTCGCAAATGTTGAGCCAATCAAAGCGTACGCAGAGGAAATAGCGGTTCACCAGAACTTGTTCTTTATCGGGCGTGGCATGGATTATGCCGTAGTACAAGAAGGCTCATTGAAGCTCAAAGAGATCTCCTATATTCACTCTGAAGCTTATGCTGCTGGTGAGTTGAAACATGGTACGTTAGCACTTATTGAAGAAGGAATCCCCGTTATTGCTTTGGCGACGCAGGAGAACGTTCTAGAGAAGACCGTAAGCAACATCAAGGAAGTGAAAGCTCGTGGTGCTGCTGTTATGGCCATCACTCACGAGGAGCATGTAGCAGACCTGCTCAGATCCGTTGATCAGGCACTCTCGATTCCGAAGACGTTGTCACTACTGACACCAGCATTATCCGTTGTACCACTGCAATTGCTGGCTTACTACACATCGCTTGCCCGTGGCAACGACGTCGACAAGCCACGTAATTTGGCGAAGAGTGTGACGGTAGAGTAGGGGAGAAGATAAGATTCATTTACAATAAAGTCTAGTATTAATTGAATAAGTTAAATACCTAGGGTCGTTTTGAAGCTTATTTTCAGGGCGACCACTTATTTTAAGTGGGGTATAACATTTCTTCAAGCTCATTAATCGCATCATTATTTTATGATTTAATCATATTACGCAACGTAATGAGCAATAGTTATTTTCAATGGTGTTTGGAATGAAAGTATCGTGTCCCGTTAGCATAATCAAGTGATCTTTTTCCTGAAATCGTGGATTATTTTTAGTGGCACAAAAAAAACCCGTAACCGCAAAACCTTGCCGTTACGGGCTTTTTTATATAATGTCTATCTTTCGAATCAAACCACTAATTTCTGTGGTTCATTTACAGAGTGTCGTCCGCTTATCACAAGCATGATTGTAGAAATAGTGACGAGTATTAAACAAAATACAAATGAATAACGGTAACCTACAACACTGGCTAATCCTCCGCCAAGGAGACTACCGATTAGTCTTCCGATCGTTGATGAATTAGAGAAGAGCGTGGATGCATACCCAGGCATGGTTGGAAGCAGATCCTGGATGTAGCTAATGCCAATCGCTGAGATAACGGCAACAAATACAGCGAGCAGGATTTGGGCGGCAAGCATTTGCCACATCTCACCTGAGATAAGGATAACGATATAATAAGCTCCACCCAGAAGAGCACCCCACATCATCAGGATTCGGTTACTATACTTTGCACTGAGTAGACCGAGCATAATCATAAAAGGAATTTCCAGCGCAGCGCAAATACTGCTGACTAGACCAACATCGCTTGTCGTTCCTCCTAGATTGTGTGTAATGAAGAGTGCAGTATTGATGCTGCTCATCCAGTGAGCTGTATACATAAATACCAGAATCAGAAAAGGAAGTAGAATATGACGGTTTTGGGTTAGACGAAAATTTGTTACTTTTTTTACTTCAGTACTACTGGCTTTCAATTCAACATTTGATTTGAGGAATAGGAAAATAAGTAAGGCCACCAGCAGGAAAACTCCGATTGTCCCTGAGAAAATTCCACTGAACCCAACAGCAGCGATGAGTAGGGTACCGATTAAAGGACCTGTAATAAAGCCGAGAGAGAAAGCAGAGCGCAAGGTAGAGTTAGCAAATGCATGATCAGTTAAATTGCTCTTACTCACCGCTTCTCTAGCAATAGCGAACAATTGTGGCATCCCTAGTGCCCCGAGGGCGGTGAATACGGTCATATATATGAACAAGATTGTAAAATCCTTGATCAGTAAGTAACCGCTATAAGCAAGAGCATTACAGATTGTGGAGAATAGGTAAATATTTTTTCGATTCATACCGTGATCAGAGCGTCTTCCGATTAACATACTGATCCATATCCCGGCAATTAACGTGACGGAGAGAAAGATACCAAATACCCCGACGGATACTCCAAGTTGTTCAGTGAAATAAATCGATAAAAAGGGTGCGCTAAGTGAAATTGCCATCCCCTGTAGAAACATACATAAAAAGAGTAATGCATAGGAGGGAATGGAAAATAGTTCAGTAAGTCGTTTGATCATAATCGTAATGTTACTCCTCTATGTTTGTTTAGATAGGCTATCAGGTTATAGTATACTTGAAAAAGATAGGAACAATATATAATGTATTTTACTGACTGGACGATCATCTATCTTATTAAAGGAGAGAATGAAATGGACGTCTTTGCCGATTATCTATCCGGTATTGATAACCCGCAACATCGGGATCGAACGGAAGAAGTTTTGACTTGGGTAACTAAGAAATTTCCGAATTTAATGCCGAAAATGGCTTGGAATCAACCTATGTTTACGGATCATGGCACATTTATTATAGGCTTTAGCGTATCCAAGCACCATTTGGCTATTGCCCCTGAAATAGCAGGGATTAATCATTTTTCTGATGCGATTGTGCAGGCTGGTTATGATCACACTAAGCAGTTGGTACGTATCCAGTGGGATAGTCCGGTTGATTTCTCATTACTTGAGAAAATAATTGAGTTTAACATTGTGGATAAGACAGACTGTTCAACTTTCTGGCGGAAATAGACAGAACCCTCTAGATTAGACACTTTGTGCCCTAATCATTTAACCCCTTACCGTCCAAAATTTGCTGCGTATATTTCTCAATTCTTGACGATCGAGTCTTGGATTGTTTGGGTCCAGAAAAATAAAAAATGTATGCTCTTTGTCGTCCGGGTGTGAGTGCTTCAAATGCAGGTTTCAAAGCTGGAACTTCATCGAATTTACGCTCAAGTTCTTCAGGAATGGTGAATTCTTCATGCTTTTTAAAATCCACTTCCAAACCGGCTTTTTCAACTTCAATGGCTTGATGAATATAGGCTTTCAAAATGGGTTCCAATTCAACTATTTCTTGAACATGGGTGAACCGAATTTGGCGCGCTGCCTGTACATTTTCTGTTTGCTGAATTAGAATCCCATGGGTATCCTGTAACAGAGCACCCTTGTGAAACAGAAGCGCACAATATTCTTTAAATCCATGTATTAAAACGATGTTTTTGTTATCAAACGTGTAACAAGGATGCATCCACTTAAATTCTTCGGTCAGCTCACAGTCAAGAACAATATCTCTCAACTTCTCATATTCTTCCTTCCACTTTTTGGATTTACTTATATATTCATCAACCTTGGAGTTCATTTTGCTATTGTTCATCAAAGAAAATCCCTCTCATCATCATATTGTTTTTTTAAATTTACTTGATTGTTTACTTAGCTTGCCCCTATTGCACCCGCCGGTGGACACGACTACGGTCGCATCGATCATGATCTGGCTCCAATCTTGGCTATATCGAAATATAACCCAAAATGTTTCCTATCTGCGTCTCACAGGTTCAATTGTACTGTTTTTTTATGGAATGTACAGTTTGCGTGAAGAGAGGCAGAAAATGACGAATCTAGCATATCTTCCGTAAATCTTCCTTAGCGGATAATTAATAAACATGCTAATATATTGACAGAAATAAATGAAAACACTTACATATCTCTATTAGGGTGATTATTCCATGATCCTATGCGAAGGGAGGAAGCGACTGCGTGCGGAGGATACTACCCGGGTTAAATTTAAATACGCTGCGGAATCAAATGCTGCTCGGTTTTCTCGCCGTCATGATGATCATTCTGATATTCGTCGGGGCGATTACGTTCCAATCGGTCTCGACGCTGCTCAAGAACAATGCAGAGAAGCATATTCAGCAAACCGCGATTCAGGCCAATGGCCGCCTGGAGGGCATTCTTGAACAGATTAATTCTCTGACGACGCTGGTATCAACCAACGAGTACATACAGAAACTGCTTTTACGGGATGTTGAAGGTCAACCGGCTACCTTTTCGGAACGGCAAGCGCTCCCACCCATTATCAATTTGGTCCAAGTCTACACGGATGGCATCAAATCCGTAGAGCTTTACAACAAAGACGGGGCGAGACTGTACCCTCTCGACGGTAGTACCCTGAGAGATAAGGTATCTGAGGACTGGATCAATCTGGCGACGAGTGAGGAAGGAAGACTCGTCTGGTTTGGTATCGACCCGCTCGATTCTACATCGCTATTGGCGATTCGACAGATCAGTCTTATCGATCGATATTTCACAACGGGCGGATATTTACTCATCCGCTTAGATCGAAGCAAGTTTGCGTTGAAAGGCTCCACGTCTGGTGAGGGTGAAGCAGAAACGTTACTACTTCTCGCTGCCGACGGTCAGTTGATCTCGTCCAATGATGACAGCATTTCACAAAAGACAGCAGCTATGATTCTGGAGGATTCCAGCGATCAGGTTGCTTCTATCGGCAAGCAGTCCTTTATCGTTGTCAAACAGCGGTCTTCAATAACTGGATGGACACTGCTCATACTAACACCGGTTAACGTCATCACCAAAGGCACATCGGTCTTACGGACGACTATTGTGTTATCGGCTATCATGGGTACCTTGCTGTTCATCTTGCTTTCTTTTTTTCTATCTACCTTAATTACAAGGCCTGTGTTCAAGCTGATCAAAGCCATGAGAGGTACCCGTCTTGGCATACTGAAGCCCATCGAAAATGTGTCGTCCACGATGGAAATTAAGGAACTGAATTATTCCTATAACAAAATGGTCGATAACATCAACGAGCTGATCCAGTTGGTTTATGAGAAAGAGTTATCCCGGAGTCACACCGAGTTAAAGGCACTTCAAGCTCAAATCAATCCACATTTTTTGTTTAATACATTGGATGTTCTGTACTGGTCACTATTGGACAAGGATCAAGATCAACTGGCCGAGTATGTTGTCGCCATGTCTGATTTATTTAGGTATACCATTACTGGACCGAGAAAAGGGGAATGGGTGAAGCTGCAAGACGAACTTGAGCATGTGAAGCGATATTTACTTATCATGAAGATGCGATTTGAAGACCGCCTGGAATGGGAAATCGAGGCTCCTTCTGAATTTGCGAACGTGGAGCTGCCCAGGTTATTACTGCAGCCGCTCGTGGAGAATGCCATTTTACATGGCGTCGAGAGCAAGATTGAACCAGGCTGGGTGAAGCTCACGGTTGCTCGCGACGGAGAATGGATCTCCATCACGGTGGAAGACGATGGGGTGGGAATGGATGAAGAAAAGCTACGTTCCCTCATAGAAGGGCTGGATAACGGGAAGGTGTCTTCTTCAAAAGATTCCGGTGTCGGACTCGCCAATGTGCAGAGAAGGCTTCAACTGTTTTTTTCGGGAAATAACGAGCAGAGTGCGGTAATGAACATCGATAGTCGGAAGGGGCAAGGTACTCGTATTAACATCCAAATTCCTACCCGAGGAGGCACAACGTCATGAGAAACCGAACGATTCTTATTGTCGACGATGAACTGAGATCGAGAGAAGGAATGAAGAAAATACTTGAGGTATGGGCAGCTGGTCAATATGAGATTCTCACGGCAAGCAATGGGGTAGCTGCTATGCAAATTCTTGAGGAGACTCCCGTGGAACTCATGATAACGGATATTCGGATGCCGGAGATCAGCGGTCTTGCTTTGGTTAGTCAAATGAGGGAGAAAGGGATCCAACGTCAGCCATCTGTTATTCTCATATCCGGCCATGCTGAATTCGAGTACGCCCAGCAAGCGATTCATTTGTCGGTAGTGGACTATTTGCTCAAGCCAGCCAGCCGGGACAAACTGATCGCATCCGTAGAGAATGCTCTAAAGGCAGGGGAAGAGCAAGAACATATCGTGTTCATGCGGAAGATGACTGATCCACAATTGATGGTTATAAGGAAAGAAGAAGCTGCATTAAGCGATCCGGTCCGCGAGGCGATGCATTATGTGGAAATGCATATAGAGCAGGCGATCAGTCTGCAGGAAGTCGCTGGGCATGTCCATCTGAATGGGAGTTATTTCAGCTCACTTTTCAAAGAGCAATGCCAGATGAATTTCAGCGAATACGTCGCTCGCCGAAAGTTACAGAAAGCAAAGGAATTACTGTTAAAAACGAATCTGCCTATAGCTGAAATTGCAAGCCGTACCGGCTATCAGACCGTTAAATATTTTAACAAGCTGTTTAAAGAGTACGATGGAATGAGTCCGGGGCAGTATCGATCCATGAGGAACGGAACGGAAGGCCATATCCAATAAAGACTAAGGCAAGGGGGGGATACCCACGAAGAGAATCGCAATATATTGTGTCTTATTCCTAGCTTTGTTGCTGATAACGACCGCTTGCAGCGGAAACGAAGAGAGCAACACCAAGAGTGGTGGTGAGAAAATCACCTTAAAAATGATGCATCTATGGTCAGACGGTAACAACTCCGCGCAAAATAAAATGGTAAAAGAAATCATCAGGGAGTTTGAAGAAGCCAATCCGAATATCACGATCACGACGGAAGTTCTTGAAAATGAGCAGTACAAGAGCAAACTTAGGGTGCTTGCCGCATCCAATGATCTGCCGGATGTCGGGTTCACTTGGGCAGCCGGTTTCATGGATCCCTATGTTAAGGGAAACAAGTTTGCGAGCTTGGACGATCTTTTACAGGGCGAACTGAATGGAAAATTCGTAGCTGGCACGACCGAAGCATACTCTTTTGATGGGAAGACGTATGCGCTCCCGGTCGAACTGAACATTGTTCCGGTCTATTACAATAAAGAAATCTTTACTAAATATAACTTACAGCCTCCCCAAACCTTAAATGAACTCAAAGCGATCATCCGAACGCTGAACGATAACGGTGTTACTCCCGTTACTCTTGGTGGTAAGGACGGTTGGCCGGCTTCCTTCTGGTACATGTACTTAGCTGATCGCATCGGGGGACCGGATCTAATGGATAAAGCCGTTGCGGATCAGGACTTCACGGATCCTTCCTTACTTGAGGCTGCAAGACAAGTGCAAGAGCTGGTGAATCTGAACACATTCATTAAGGGGTATAACGGCTTATCCAATGACGAAGCCAAAGAGCAGTTTATGAACGGCAATTCGGCCATGTACGCCGTAGGCACTTGGGAACTGCCTAATTATACGACCGCTACGGACGTATCCCAAGAATTTAAAGCCAAGATAGGTTATTTCAAGTTCCCGACGGTTGCAGGTGGCAAAGGAAATGTGGATGATTGGGTTGGAGGTCCGGGGACTGGATTGTTTGTTTCCAAAAATTCTGAACATACTCAGGCGGCTAAAAGCTTTGTCAGCTTCTTCGTTCAGAAATGGGGAGAGCATTCTGTTGTTGATGCGGGCGTAATCCCCGCTACCAAAGTAGATACCGCGGCCATCAAGCTCCCGCAAATGTTCATTGATCTATTAGACGAATTAAACAAGGCTAATAAAGTAACCCTTTATCTAGATACCCAGATGAAACCAGGCGCTTCGAGTATACACATTAATCAGGTTCAAGCGTTGTTCGGTAAAGCGGTCACTCCGGAAGAATTCATCAAGAAACAGGATGAGGCTCTCAAAGCGGGTAAGTAATGAAACTAAATCTCATAGATAATTGAGGCGCCGAGGTAGAGATACCTTGGTGTCTTTTTTATACCTTGTAAGGAACGGAACCTAAATATAGTGGAAGTATTCCTAAAGATTGGTTCCTTATGCGAGAGGATCATAGGCTCTATAATTATGTATGCGGTTACATAAAACCGAGAAATCAATATAAAAGGGGAGGCTAAGTATGAAACGCATGAAAGGTATGAAACGTATTCTTGTCGGAATCTCTGCAATACTCGTGATGTCATCAGCTCTCACTGCGTGTGGCGGGAAATCAAACACAGACTCATCCAGCCCAAGCTCAAGTCCAGCTCCAGAAACTAACACTGCCGCGGAGCAACCGAAAGAAAAGGGCCCGAAAGTCACCGTCAATCTTTGGAGCTTCACGGATGAGATTCCGAAAATGACCCAAAAGTATTTGGATACCCATCCTGATGCGAATGTGGAATTCAAAACTACGATTATCGCAACCACTGATGGCGCTTATCAGCCGGCTCTTGACCAGGCTCTGGCCGGAGGCGGTAAAGATGCCCCGGATATTTATGCAGCTGAAGGTGCGTTCGTGCTCAAGTATACACAAGGAGACGCATCCACCTATGCCGCCAACTATGCTGACCTGGGCCTTGACGACCAAATGGTTAAGGATGCGGGTATCGCCCAATACTCGGTTGACATCGGCAGTATAGACGGTCAACTGAAAGGTCTCGGCTATCAAGCGACTGGCGGCGCCTTCATCTATCGTCGCTCGCTTGCCAAGGATGTTTTTGGAACGGACGATCCAGCTACAATCAAGAATGAGATTGGACCTGGCTGGGATAAGTTCTTCGAAGCAGCTGCGAAGCTGAAAGCTAAAGGGTATGGCATTGTTTCCGGCGACGGAGATATTTGGCACCCGATCGAGAACAGTTCTGACAAGGGTTGGATTGTTGATGGGAAGCTTCATATCGATCCGAAGCGTGAACAGTTCCTCGATCTCTCCAAGAAGCTGAAAGACAATGGCTATCATAATGATACTCAAGACTGGCAGGAAGGCTGGTTTGCAGATATGTCCGGTACTGGCACTAAACCGGTCTTCGGTTTCTTCGGTCCTGCATGGCTCATCAACTACGTAATGAAAGATAATGTGAAAGATACTTTTGGCGACTGGGCTGTTACTGAGCCGCCGACAGGCTTCTTCTGGGGAGGAACCTGGCTGCTCGCTAACAAGGATGTTACCAAGGACGACGCCAAGAAGCAGGCTGTAGCTGACTTTGTCAAATGGGTAACGCTCGATACTTCTGACACAGGCCTCCAAAGTTACTGGGCTAACGGTACGATGAAAGACGGCGAGCAAGGCACGAAAGATAGCGTTGCATCCTCCGTTGTTATGTCTAAATCGAACGGCCAAATTGATCTGCTTGGCGGACAGAACATGTTCGACGTGTTCGTTCCGGCCAATGCTAACGCTTCAGGTAAGAACTTGACTCAGTACGATGAGACAATAAATACACTCTGGCGTGATCAAGTACGCGAATACAGCGCAGGCAATAAGGATCGCGATAGTGCGCTCGCGGAGTTCAAGCAGCAAGTCAAAGACCAACTTGGCATTGATAGCGAATAAGAAGAAGCTGGAGGGGCGGGGGAGTTCCCCCGCTCCTTTTATATCAATTAGTGAGGTGAGAGCATGCGTCGCAAAAATGTCAACTATTCGAGATTCGGCTATATTTTTACCTTACCTTTTGTAGCTGCATTTCTGATTTTTTCGCTATATCCAATTTTATACACCGCAATTATTGGGTTCACCGACATGAAAGGATTAATACCAAAACCAATCCACATTATGGATAACCCTTTTCAAAACTTCAAAGATCTCCTCTTTGATAATCCCTTGTTCATTAAGTCTCTGCGTAACACGGGACTGCTCTGGATTGTTAACTTCGTTCCTCAGATCGGTCTTGCGCTTTTACTCACTGCATGGTTCACGAATCGGCGCCTTAACATAAAGGGACAAGGAGTTTTCAAGGTTCTGCTCTATATGCCTAATATTATCACTGCGAGTACGATCGCCGTACTTTTTAGCTCTCTGTTCGCGTATCCGATGGGTCCCATGAATAGTTTGTTTCAGATGCTAGGATGGTCCGACGCTCCCATCTACTTCCTACAGAGTAAAGCGACAGCACGCGGTATTGTATCGTTCATCCAATTCTGGATGTGGTACGGCAACACTATGATTATTCTAATTGCAGGCGTTATGGGTATAAATCCAGCTCTCTTCGAGTCCGCAGCGATCGACGGTGCGAGCGGAGCTCAAACTTTCTTCCGTATTACGTTACCGAGTCTTCGTACGATATTGCTGTTCACCCTGATTACATCGATGGTCGGCGGTCTGACGATGTTCGATATTCCGCAGCTGTTCCTTAATGGCGGACCAGACAGCTCCACAACTACCGCAACCATGTTCATCTATGGGCAAGCGTTCAAGGGTAGCTACATGTATAATCGCGCAGCAGCGGCAAGTATGATCCTATTCGTGATCTCAGCGATATTGTCTGGACTAGTGTTCTATCTAATGCGCGATCGTGATGCTGCTAGATTGAAAAAAGCAGAAAAGATGTATAGACGGTCCGCCCATGCAGCAGTTGAGAGGGAGGTGTAACACATGGATAAGACTCAAAGAAGCGGAGCCGTTGGCCTGAAGGTAAGCAAAATTGTTATCTATATTGTCTGTATTCTATTGGCGATTCTCAGCATCTTTCCGTTTTGGATCATGTTTGTAAACGCCACACGCTCATCTGTTGAAATCCAAAGAGGTCTTTCGCTGCTTCCTTCTACCCACTTTATGGATAACTGGCATGTGCTGATCGATAAGAGCTTCGATCCGATTCAAGGATTCTTGAACTCATTCATTATCTCCGGGTCAGCAACAATCCTCACGGTCTACTTCTCGTCCTTGGCAGCCTATGGACTTGTGACCTACAACTGGAAAATGCGCAGTGCATTCTTTACCTTTATCCTGTGCGTAATGATGATTCCTTCTCAAGCAAGCGCAATTGGATTCTATCAGTTTATGTATAAATTGCATTGGACGAACAACTTCCTTCCACTGATTCTGCCTGCGATTGCGGCTCCGGCAGTGGTGTTCTTCATGCGCCAATATCTACTTGCAACGCTGTCGGTAGAAATCGTGGAAGCAGCGCGTGTAGACGGATCAGGCGAATTCAAAACGTTCAACCGAATCATTCTCCCGTTGATGATTCCAGCAGTGGCGACGCAGGCCATCTTTGCCTTTGTAGGTAACTGGAACAACTTGTTCATGCCGTTGATTCTATTGACCAATAAGGATAAGTATACGATGCCGATCATGGTAAGCTTGCTGCGCGGTGATATATACAAGACGGAGTTCGGCTCGATCTACCTGGGGCTAGCGCTGACGGCATTACCGTTGTTTATAGTATACTTCCTATTATCTCGGTATATTATCGCGGGCGTAGCGCTAGGAGGCGTGAAAGAATAATCCAATCAAGCTGGAAAATTTCAACGAAGAGGAGAATCCTACAATGGCAACATACAATGAGCCGTTAGTTACCCATCTCTATACAGCCGATCCCTCGGCTCATGTATTTGAAGGCAAGCTATACATTTACCCATCCCATGATATCGATCACGATGGATCTACGAACGATAACGGCGACCAATATGCGATGGAAGATTATCATGTGTTTTCTATGGAGAATCCGACGTCTCCGTGCGAGGATCATGGGATAGCACTTCATCTTCGGGATGTGCCGTGGGCTTCGAAGCAAATGTGGGCACCTGACGCCGCCTATCGGCGGGGGACGTATTACTTGTTCTTCCCGGCCCGGGATAAGGAGGGAATTTTCCGCATCGGAGTGGCTACTGCGACCTCGCCGGCTGGTCCTTTTCGTGCTCAAGAAAGCTATATTGAAGGGAGCTTTAGCATCGATCCCGCAGTATTCGTTGACGAGGACGAGAGAGCCTATATGTATTTTGGCGGCTTATGGGGCGGGCAATTAGAAAAGTGGCAGACCGACGTCTTCCAACCTGACGCAGAGGAAAAAGGCCCACTTGAACCGGCTTATGGACCCCAGGTGGCGGAGCTCAGTGAAGACTTGCTGTCATTCAAATCGGCTCCGAAGGAAATCGCCATTATGGACGAAGAAGGGAACTCTATTCTTGTGGGGGATGAAGACCGGAGATATTTCGAGGGTCCATGGATGCACAAGTATAATGGGAAATACTATTTGTCTTACTCCACAGGCACGACTCATAAAATCGTCTACGCAGTGAGTGACAAGCCTTGCGGACCCTTTGTCTATCAAGGAGTAATTCTGAATCCTGTCGTTGGCTGGACGACCCACCATTCTATCGTGGAATTTAACGGGAAGTGGTACTTGTTTTATCATGATGCATCTATGTCTGGCGGTGTGGACCACAAACGCTGTATCAAATTTACGGAACTCCATTATGAAGAAGATGGACGGATCCGGACGGTTCTCCTCTGATAGACTTTCCCGTATTCATTTGCACCTTTAATAATCAGTACTATATAAAACAAGGAAAGGTCCCGATGGATTAAATCGGGATTTTTCCTTGTTTAGTGGCAAAAGATAGTTTCATTAGTCACAAATCTACAAATATTCAGAAAATGAATACTCTGATAAACTTAGCAGCAGAATAAATGATGAGTTCACCTTTTTGTAACAGTTCTCAGATTAGAATTATTATAAAATAGCTTGACATATTTCGCGATTTAGTTGAGAATGATTATTAACAAGTGTATTCAAAATGACTGTTTACAGCACATGAATATACTATCCACTACAATAGAAACTAAAAGGAGATATAAAAAACATGTCACTAATTGGAACAGAAGTCCTACCATTCAAAGCATCCGCATTTCAAGACGGTAAATTTATCGATGTAACAGAAGAGAATTTCAAAGGTAAATGGAGTGTTGTTTGTTTTTATCCAGCTGACTTTACATTCGTTTGTCCTACAGAACTTGAAGATCTACAGAACCAATACGAAACTTTAAAGAGCCTTGGAGTTGAAGTGTATTCCGTTTCAACGGATACGCACTTTACACATAAAGCATGGCACGAAAGCTCTGCTGCAATTGGCAAAGTAAAATATATCATGATCGGTGATCCTTCACATGTGGTTTCTCGTAACTTTGACGTACTGATCGAAGCTGATGGTCTAGCAGATCGTGGTACATTCATCATTGACCCAGACGGTATTATCCAAACCGTTGAAATTAATGCAGGCGGCATTGGCCGTGATGCAAGTGCACTCGTTAACAAAATTAAAGCAGCACAATATGTACGTAATCATCCAGGTGAAGTTTGCCCAGCGAAATGGTCTGAAGGTGCGGAAACACTGAAACCAAGTCTCGATCTTGTAGGAAAAATTTAAGGTAGGTAGATAATATGGCACTAGATCAAGAAATAAAAAATCAATTAAAACAATATCTCGAGCTCTTGGAAAGTGATATTGTTCTCAAAGTCAGTGCAGGCTCGGATGAAGCATCTGCTGAGATGCTTGCTCTGGTAGATGAACTAGCGAGCATGTCTTCAAAGATAACGTTGGAGAAGACACAATTAACTAGAACACCAAGTTTTAGTGTCAATCGTGTAGGTGAAGACACGGGGGTAACATTCGCTGGAACTCCATTAGGTCACGAGTTTACTTCATTAGTACTCGCCCTATTGCAGGTTAGCGGACGAGCTCCAAAGGTTGAGCAAAATGTGATTGATCAAATCAAGAACATTCGTGGCGAATACACGTTTGAAACTTATATCAGCTTGAGCTGTCATAATTGTCCTGATGTTGTACAAGCGCTGAACTTGATGAGCGTTCTCAATCCTGGTATTTCTCATACGATGATTGACGGTGGAGCATTCAAAGAAGAGGTAGAAAGTAAGGATATTATGTCAGTACCAAGCGTCTACCTCAATGGCGAATTTTTCGAAAGCGGTCGTATGACGGTTGAAGAAATTCTTGCCAAGATGGGTAATGCACCAGACGCATCTGAGTTTGATAATAAAGAGCCTTATGATGTGCTTGTTGTTGGTGGTGGCCCAGCAGGTGCAAGTGCAGCGATTTATGCGGCACGTAAAGGGATTCGTACAGGTATTGTTGCTGAACGCTTTGGCGGTCAGGTCAATGACACCTTGGGCATTGAGAACTTTATCAGTGTGAAACATACGGAAGGTCCTCAGCTCGTAGCGAATATTGAACAGCAAGTGAAAGAGTACGACATTGATGTGATGAAACTTCAACGCGCTAAGCGTCTAGAAAAGAAAGATCTCATCGAAGTCGAACTCGAAAACGGTGCTGTTCTCAAGAGTAAGACCGTTATCCTGTCGACAGGTGCTCGTTGGCGTAATATGGGCGTACCTGGCGAAGTAGAATTCAAGAACAAGGGTGTGGCTTACTGCCCACATTGTGATGGACCTTTGTTCATCGGTAAAGATGTAGCGGTTGTTGGCGGTGGTAATTCGGGTATCGAAGCGGCAATTGATCTCGCAGGTATCGTAAAGCATGTTACTGTGCTTGAATTTGCTCCAGAACTCAAAGCTGATGCTGTGTTACAAGATCGTCTTTACAGCTTGCCTAATGTAACTGTGCATAAGAACGTTCAAACTAAAGAAATTACCGGAACGGACAAAGTCGACGGTATTTCCTATATTGATCGTGAGACAGGCGAAACACATCATGTTGAATTGCAGGGTGTATTCGTACAAATCGGTCTTGTGCCAAATACAGATTGGTTAGGTGACACGGTTGAACGCGTACGCGGAGAAATCGTTGTAAACAGCCATGGTGCTACAAACGTTCCTGGCGTGTTTGCTGCCGGCGACTGCACTAATAGCCCATATAAACAGATCATCATTTCGATGGGATCTGGTGCTACCGCAGCTCTAGGTGCTTTCGATTATCTGATCCGAAATTAAGCGTTATAGTTAGTATGAGAAATTAGTATGGTATACCCCTTTAGATACGTTTATCTAAGGGGGTATTTTAATGTCAAAATAGTGTGGGTGCTTTTTAAAACTATCGCTATGTTTATGCATACCCATGATGTAAACGTTACGTGTTGAAACCAGGTCGTCATATTAAACTTAAAGTTAATTTAGAAAAAGAAGGCTATCCCAAGTAGGCCATAATTATGGCTGCTACAGGATAGCCTCTTTAAATACATACCTGACAATTAATCTATCAGTCCCAATTTATATTGCAGAAAGTGTGCGAATTGGCAGATTCGTTTGCCTTTATGCACATTAAGGCACTAAGGAGGCCGTCATCCAGTGAAGTGAGGGACTGCTCTTGTCCTCGCATAACTTGAATGAAGTTAAGCAGAAGCTTGGAGTCTCCACCCGAATGTCCATTGGGATCAACATCAAGTTGATGGGTTTCAACTCGAGGTTCATGATGCATATGAATCTCTAATTTATTACTATACCAATCAAATTCTAAAGTTCCTTTATAACCGAGTAAGCGTACTCCCCGTTTAGCTGCACCACGGCGGGCGAAGAAGTTTTGGGAGTAGGAGAGATGCATTCCCGATTCGTAATGAATTAGCGCACTGCCTGAATCTTCGTTCCCTGTATCCTCAGCAAAACTGCAGTACTCTCCAATTTGATTAACGATCGTACTTTCGGCACAAGTATACTTTTCGTCACAGTCCGTACACTTCAGATTGGCGGGTTTATTTCCTTTAAAGATCTGCTTGGATTTCATTGCGCAAATGGCTAGGGGTTTAAGTCCAACCAGATAGTTAATGTAGTCGAAATCATGTGTTGCTTTCTGTAAGAATAAACCACCGGTAATCTGTTCGTCTCGATACCAACTGTGATAATAGACACCGCCGTAAGGAACGTTGTTCACAGCTTGTACGTGTTCTATGGTGCCAATTTTGCCGGAGTCAACTATTTCCTTAGCTAGTTCAACCAAAGCTGTATGGCGTAGAGGAAATGAGACGACCACTTGCGACTTCGAGTCTTCATATCCTGCTTTAAGTCGAGTTAAATCATGGATGTTAGTTGCTACAGGTTTTTCAAGAAAAAGCGGCAAATTCCTTTCAAGTATTTTTAGTGCGATATCCGTATGCAAATCACATCTTGTACCCACCATCACTCCATCTAATTGCATGTGCTGAAGCATGTCATCTGCACTTTCAAAAAAGGTGATTGATTCCGATTCCGATCCTAGATCTGTTCTGATCTCCTCAATACGAGGATCGGCAATAGCGACGACTTTGCAGTCCGTTGAAATTTTAGGCAAAAGATTATATAGAGAGCGAATGCGCAATCCATATCCAATTATACCAATTCTCATAGTGATCCTTCCTCTACTAGCTCAGTTAAAATTTCAGTGATAATCTCTTCGTAATCCGTATTCAATAATGAAAAGAGTTCTTCCCTATTCTTTCTAGCGCTTGGATGGAGTTCATCAATGGATTGCCATAGGAATATTTTTTTCATTTGTTGTTCGAGCTTCTCCCGGTCTCCTCCTTGTTTGATATAGCTATTCAGGATTTCGTAATCCCGAATCCCTTTCTGGAGCAGCTTATATCTCAGCGTAAGCATAGGTTGACCGTTTCTTCCGGGATAGACAAAGTTGGTATCACCCGCAGAGAAGATCGGATAATGATACGTGATTTTGTTTAATGGATCATTTGGCCAAACGGTATAATTCCATCTTAAGAAGCCATCCATGTTCATATGAAAGGCCAGCCAAGGGATAAGCCTGCTTTCTAGCAAGTGAGAGCTAATGAATGTATTAGGAAGCTCAGGAACACAGCAGACATAATAGGTCATGCTACCCTTAATTTCGTTCTTTAATTGTTGTATTTTCTGATACTCACTGGTGATACAGTCTAGGACGGGAACATAATCCACAATACCTTCGATCTTTTGCTCTATGAATGAAGCATGGTTCATGGCTGCTTTATATTTGAAGGAAGGAGCCATTTGCTTAAGCTCGTCAAGTCGTGCCGTATAAAGCTCGATATCCGCTGGTTCATCAGCTGTGACCCGTACCTTGTCGATCCATCCCTGTTGGATGAAATTTTGTTCCAGTGCTTGAACATATTTCGCGAAGTCTTGCTTGTGTTTCATATATTTAAAGGTATTACTGCTCTCATCCCAATACCGGATACGGACTGCATCATTGTAGTCTTCCATCACACCGCCGAATCCGGCATCCTCAATCACCCAAATATTGATTAATCCGAATACTTCAATTTCTTGTGTGATTCCATGCTTCATACCTAATTCAATGTATCGATTTAAGGCATTGAAATCAAAAGACCATTCACCATTGGCTAACAGATTTGCTTTTACGATATTATATTCGAACATGTTTGCAGGGTCGATACGATCATAGCTGGAGAATTGACCTGACCAAGGAATTTCAGAAACGATGACTGATAGAGCTTTTTGCCCGAGATTGGCCAAAGAGGCGACATAGTTATCCATGATGGCAAAATGCTCATCACTCCATAGATCTACGTCGTATTTTCTAGCAATGTTAGAATTGTGCTGCCATAAGTTCAGGTTAAATGAATAATTCTGTGCATCGCTTAGCGTCGTGTTCATGACCTGTATTTCAAATGTTAGTTGTCTAATCAATTCCTCGTCTTCAAACATTCGGTGGCCAAGAACGGTGATCTGAGGAGTGTAAAGGCCAGGCTTAACATCTTTATCGATCACGACTTCGATCCACACGGGTTGAATTCTTCTGCCATCCACATGGATGAATGGTTGCTGTAGAATAATATCAGACTTTAACTGCCGATCATCATCCTCGACAAGTCCAATTAGATTGGCTGTAATGCTCCCTTCCTGTAAGCCAGGAACGTCTACATTCACGCGAACAATATCGATGGCGCCTCTTTCATAGAAGCAAGTGTCCTCATTTACAGATACCAACATTTCCTGCTCGGAATAGACAAGGAGTTGAACGGCAGCTCGATCATTCCTTCCGCATACTAGCGAAATCTGTTTATGCTCGTCAGCAGGAAATCCAGGTTTGTTCAGTACTCCATGTACATACTTATAGCTTGCATCCTCTAAAGCCAGTGATATATTCATCGTAGATCCTCCAACCTATTCAAGTATTTGTCATTCAAAGTATAGGTCTCAAGTGGTCTAAACCATATGTATATTTTCCTTATTTATATGGATATTTCACGTATCAAAATAAGATTGTGCTAGAATACACTTAAGAGGTGACGAGGGTGAAATATTCTAGCATGTATCGTATTCCAGACGAAGATGACAAGGGAGCTCATGATCTAAGTAGCAATTTGATCGTTAACTCCGTCGGTTTCTACGAATACGAGGCATATTTTAAAATGACTCATAGGAAGGAGGGGCGTAAGGACTTTTACCTTGCGTATAATTATTCTGGACCGATGACAGTGCGTCGAAACGGGCAAGATCATATATTGGAACCCGGAAGCCTATTTATATATCGTCCATATGAAGAACAATACTATGGTCATTACGCCGAACAGAAATTCATTTCCTATTGGGTGCATTTTACCGGTTATGGAGTTGATGAGCTTCTACTTAACGCCAAACTTGCTGAAGATGGTCCTTTCTTTGTGGGAATTAATAATGATATAGCTGCAATATTCGAAGATATGATGAATGAACTACGTGATAAAAAAGCTAGCTATGAACTTGCTTCAGCCTCGCTTCTCTCTTATCTGCTAGCACTTATTTCAAGATTGATTGAACAGGGTTCCGATGTTAGAGCCAACAGCAACCGCGCTGAGATCTATGACACCATCAAATATATCCATGACAATTATGCGCAAGAAATATATGTGACCAAACTTGCTGAAATCGCGTATCTTAGCACGGATAGGTATACAACTTTGTTCAAAATTACGACAGGTACGACACCGCTGCAGTATATCAATAGATTTAGATTGGAGAAGGCATGTGAGCTCATGAAGCATACGCATTTAAATATTCAGCAGATTTCAAATTTAGTAGGTTTTGAGGATCAGCTGTATTTCAGCAGAATGTTCAAGAAGTATTATCATGTGACTCCATCTGAGTACCTTACTAGGTTTAATTAAATGAAGGAGGATTTTGGACGTGAATTTGCAATCATTCTGTGAAGGCATAAGACTTAACCCAGAAGCCAGACAGTTATTACTTGATTTTCAAAAGGATGAAGCAGGGTATCAACAACATAAGCAACAGTTTTACAACGATAGATTGTCTTTCTTTGACGCTGTTAAGCAGTCCTCAAATTATCGGCAGCTATTCTTATATTTATATGTCAGATTCGCTATTGACGCTTATGAAGAGTATGTTATCCGAGGCATCGAGGAGCAGATTTATTTTGACACGTTCTCAGATATAGGGCTGTGGTGCTCTAACTGTAAACGAGATTTTGGTGAATACGGTATTCAAGAATATGACTGGCTTTCAGAACATATCCAGTTACGGTTATTTAAGCTCGGAAGATTACAATTTCAACCTTGTGTCTTTGATCGCGAGTTAGAGGTAGAAGGTAAAAAGATCTCCAAACACCAAATTGTACTCGGTGTGCATATTCCATCAGGTGAATCTTTAGAAGCTCAACAAGTCGAAGAATCCTTTGAACGCGCAAGGGAATTTTTCAGGGGGATTACGCCGATATTCATTTGTAACTCATGGATGCTTTATCCGAACTTAAGCGAGGTATTACAGCCAAGCTCTAATATTATGCAATTCCAAAAGAAATTCTCCATCTATCAGGTGGATCATGAAGCGAGACAAGCCGAAGAACGGATATTTAATAAATTATGTTCTGACCCATCCGAATACGATGAGCTATCATCTTTGCAACGAAATGCGAAAGCTTATCTAATGGCTGGCAAGAAACTCGGTACCGGCTTTGGGATAAAAATTTGAAAAGAGAGTCAAGGTTAAGAACTCCTAATAATCATACTCTACATACCATGGGGCTATGAAATATGATAGGGTTGAGATTGCTAAATATTACATATTTCAGGGGGGAGCGCATGAGTATAAATCTACAAGAGTGGATTATTGAAGCGGATATTAGAAGTATGCAGACGGCTATGGAAACTGGTCAAATAAGCTCAGTGGATCTAGTTCAATTATATTTAGACCGAATTCATACCTATGATGTACAAATAAATTCGGTACTAGAAATCAACCCCGATGCTCTTCAAATCGCGCGAGATTTAGATAAAGAACGTATAGAACAAGGGAGCCGTGGAAGGCTTCACGGTATTCCTATTTTGTTGAAGGATAATATTGATACCCATGATAACATGCATACCAGTGCTGGCTCGGTAGCTTTAGCCCAGTCCATTGCAGCAAGAGATTCATTCGTTGCAATCAAGCTTCGAGAGGCAGGCGCCGTACTACTTGGGAAGACGAATATGTCGGAATGGTCCAATTTTATGTCTAGTTCGATGCCGGCGGGGTATAGCTCACGAGGTGGACTTGTTCTTAACCCGTATGGACCTGGGGAGGTATTCATTAGTGGATCTAGTTCTGGACCAGCGGCAGCTATAGCCGCAAATTTGGCTGCGGCATCAATAGGGACGGAAACGGCGGGATCCATTGTTGGTCCTGCATGTCAAAATTTCCTTGTAGGTATCAAACCTACTGTTGGATTAGTTAGTCGAGCGGGGATTATACCTATCTCTACTAGTCAAGATACTCCTGGACCATTAGCTAGAACTGTTACGGACGCAACTATTATTTTGGGTGCATTAACAGGTGTTGATGACAAAGATACGGCTACATCATCGAGCGAAAATCGTAGTTTTGTGGATTACACTCCATTTTTGGATGCTACTTTTTTACAACATGCAAGGATCGGTATTCCAAGACATTATTATAAGCATTTAGATAAGGATAGGCTTTCTATAATGGAAGCTGCGATTACGACCCTGAAAAACGAAGGTGCCACAATTATTGACCCTGTTACAATCCACGTTGAACATAATAATTGGAATAATGATGTTATCTGTTATGAGTTTAAGAAAGGTCTTAATGATTATTTATCACAATTAGCTGACTCCGTTCCGGTACATTCTTTGCATGAATTGATTGAGTATAATAACAATCATGCAGAAGTTGCATCCAGATATGGACAAGACACGTTAATTAGATCAGAAGGGTCAACATTAACAGAAGAAACATATATCCAGAAGAGGGAAGAATATAACGAATTAGCACTTACGCAAGGAATCGATTATGTCTTAGAAAAATATAGTTTAGATGCATTGTTGTTACCTGGTGATGTGGATGGTCTGTATATTGCTGCGCGGTTAGGGTATCCACTAATTACCGTCCCGGCAGGGTATTCCACAGAGGGAGTTGTTGACTCAGATGGTGATCATACGAAGGGCCCTTTCGGTGTAGTCTTCTCCGGTAAAGCTTATAGTGAGCCTACGCTTATAAAACTAGCCTATGGGTTTGAGCAAGCAACCCATCATCGTTTTCCTCCACACTTAGAATAGGTTCACTATATATGACACCAAAGAAACAACGCTTGGATGCAAATCCAAGCGTTTTTTAATGTCCATAGTAACATTTTTAAGCTAAAAACAAGTAAACGAACTAATTTGATTCAAATCAATCCCAAAGTACACCCATCGTCCCGCGAAAAATCTAAAACCGGCGACCGATCTAGGTCCGACAAAAATGGGGAAGAACCAGAAACTATCCCTATTTCTCAGCCAAACGTAAGTATTTCGGAATAAGCAACCGGCAATAGCTCCTGGGTCAACTGCAAAAGGTGATATCTGTGGTACAAACGAAGGGGGAGGAGCAGTTGGTGCCTGTTGTCCAATAGATCCTGGAGGTCCCGGAGTCCCCGGAGGTCCTGGTGGTGGGAAAAACTGTCCCATTGGTCCTTGAGATGGTGGTGGCGTAAATCCCATAAGATTTCACTCCTTATAAAGTGGGCTAAAACAATGTATGTTGGATTCAATTCATAGGTTTGGGCAGATGCCTAAATCATTACAATAATCATCTAAGCAGATGGTTATTTATAGCAGTTTAAATCATTGTTTGGATAAAAAAGTGGACGAGCCAAGCTGTTTAGGTTATGCTGTGATATACTTCACATTCTGTTGTTGTTTTTGTTAGTGAAAGAAGGGGGCATAACCGTGTTAAAAACAGTGAAATTTAAAACCCTAGTATCAAAGCTTATACTTCTTATTTTTATTTTGACTTTTGTTATGGGATATAATGCTCTATTTGGTGAGTCTAATTTACTCATGGGGGTGGCCATAATCACGGGGCTACTTATGTTTTTGAGCATGGACATAGGGATTAAAAAGATCCAAGCGACTCTGCTCCTTGCAATTTCATTCCCGATTATAGGAGTATTGTCGTATCTTTCCGGCATGAATCCAGTGCTGGGGTTAATCATTCACCTTGTGAGTATATTCCTTATTATGATGTTATTCTCAGAGAAGTTAGAAACAAAAGCATTTTTGCCTTTTATGCTTTGTTATGTTTTCGCTCAAGGTAACCCAGTCATATATTCCGAAATTAAGGTTAGAATATTTGGTTTGCTGGCTGGCGGTATCCTCATTGCCATTATTTATTACCTTAAGCACCGTAAAAGCGATGATTCGAATGCTATGAATCTACAGAGTATCTTTCGTCAACTTTCCAAATCTCCACTTCGTGTTGAATATGCCATTAAGATGGCGGTAGGTGTAAGCATCGGAATGTTGATTGGTGATCTATCTCATGCTCAGAAGGGGATGTGGATTAGCCTTACGATATTCTCGATCATGCAACCTCATTTTACACATAGCAAGGAGCGGGTAAAGCACAGACTAATGGGAAATCTCATTGGTGCTGCAGTATTTGTCGTTCTATTCATCATGTTGCCTCCACAATACAGCATGTTAGTCACGCTAGCTCTCAGCTATATTTATATGTTTGTTGTAGAATATCGTATTCAAATGATTTTTGTAACCATCAATGCATTAAGCGCCGCTCTCGTATTATTTGATTATTCTGTATCCATTCCTATGCGAATCAGCTTTATTATCCTGGGAGCTTGTATTGGAATCGGAATTAGCCTAATTAATCTAAAAGGTTTATTCGCAAGAAGAGGTAACGCTAGTAGTTAAGTTAATACAGCGCAATTAACTTTGTAGGTGGGATGGACACCATGAGCCTTGATGAAGTAAAAGTAGTACCATTCCATGTTAAAAGGTTTTCGACATAACCTAATGTGTCTGCATTAATTGTGCCAATAATTCGCTGCAAAGCGATTAAATCATAGCTCATGCTTTGTAAATCTGTAACAATCGGATATAGCCCACCTAGCGCAAGTACCTCACCTTGGACTGGACTTTTGAGTTTTCCATTATCATTGTAATATTGGGATAAATAATCGGCGCCTTTATTGCTTATATCTATTGTGAACAGCACATCTAACTGAGGACTTCCAACACTAACTTTGTAGAAGTCTTCATAATTCACATTAAACATATATTGACGATTATAGACTTCAGAATCAAACAATTCACGTAGATCATTATCTCTGAAGGAATAGATATAAGCACTAATGTATCCTCCGCTTCCTCCTGAATCAATACTTACTAAAATATCCGCTACATGATCCTTATTAAAATCCCCAAGGAATAACCTCGCATTATATCCGGCGTTATTCTTAAGACTAACCACTGTTTTTTGGTGGGAGTACCCGTCTTGAATAACAAGGGTAATATGATCAGCAAAGATGGCTGAGGCTCCACCCTGCTTATTGCCGTATAAAAATACGGTATCCAATATCCCATCCCCATTAATGTCAGCTTGCTTCATGTCCAATAAGAAATTGGTATTAGGCATCGTATTCATTCCCATTCTTTGATGGGGGTATTCGTAGAATTGCCAGCTCATTGCAGGACCTCCATATACGGTGTACATATTTTTCTTCATCATACGCAGATGCCCAGGAGAGGGTGCTGCTTTTTCTTATGCTCTCATATTTAAGGTTTCTGTAAGGTTCACATTAAAAGGGTGTAAGACGGACAAATTATAATAGCCTTAACAAGAGTTAACAGGAGGTACTAATGAGACCCATATTAAAGGCTGTAAATGTTCAAAAAGTATATGGTGGTAAAGGCAACGTATACAAAGCGTTGGAGGATATTCATATAGAGATTCAACAAGGTGAGTTTGTTGGAATCATGGGCCCATCGGGTTCTGGGAAATCAACATTACTCAATATACTGTCCACAATTGATACACCTACTTCAGGTGATGTCATTATTGATAATCAGAACATTATCCAAATGAATGAGGAACAATTATCAGATTTTCGCCGCAATAAATTAGGTTTTATTTTTCAAGACTACAACCTACTGGATACGTTAACTGTTAAGGAAAATATCTTGCTACCACTAGCCTTGTCGAAGGTACCTGCAAAGGAAATCGAACAACGGGTTAATGAAATGGCGGATACCTTTGGAATTCGGGAAATTCTAAATAAATATCCATACCATATCTCTGGAGGTCAGAAGCAAAGAACAGCAGCCTCAAGGGCGATTGTGGCAAATCCAAGTCTAATCCTGGCCGATGAGCCAACGGGTGCACTGGATTCGAAATCTGCTACTAGTTTATTAGAAAGTTTGAGCACGTTAAACGAAGGGAAACAAGCCACCATTATGATGGTGACCCACGATGTATATGCGGCGAGCTTCTGTAAACGGGTTTTATTTATTAAAGATGGCAGGCTGGTTACGGAACTTCATAAAGGACAATTGCAACGAAAGGAGTTCTTTCAAAAGATATTAGACATCCTCGCTTCGCTCGGAGGTGGTGATCATGACGTTATTTAGTATTGCTAGTAAAAGTATAAAGAAGAATTTCAGTAATTATTTTCTCTACTTTGCTTCGATGATATTTAGTATTGTGATTTACTTTGTATTCGTTTCGTTGAAGTACGATACAACAATTCAGGCTACATCTGAGGCGTCGCCTAAAATTAGTTCCGTATTTAGTGGAGCGGCGTTTGTATTAATTATTTTTGTAGCTATTTTTATTTGGTATTCCAACTCGTTCTTTACACGTAAACGTAAAAAAGAAGTCGGGTTATATTCTCTACTTGGAGTTCGTAAGAAACAAATCGGTCGCATGCTTTTTTATGAGAACTTTATCATGGGATTTTTAGCTCTCATTGTGGGTATTGTACTCGGTTCGGTATTGTCGAAGTTTTTTGTGATGATTTTAATGAACGTTATGGGCTATGAAGTGATGACGAACTTCACCATTTCATTTGCAGCGATTGTAAACACGATTGTTGTATTCACGATCATTACGCTTGTTACATCGTTCCATGGATATCGTTTAATTTATCGTTTTAAATTAATCGAACTTTTCCAAGCAGACAAAGAAGGAGAACGAGAGCCACGAGGATCTTTTATCATCGCTTTGTTATCCGTCGTATTCATAGGGATTGGTTATGGACTTGCGCTCCAGGACATGTTGGATTCTAAGTTGTGGAGAACAATGGGTTTAATGATCACTCCGCTTGTTATCTTAATCACCGTGATCCTGGGGACGTATTTCTTATTTAGTAGTTTGACAGTGTATTTATTGAAGGTATCCAGAAAAAACACAAAGAGATATTGGAATGGAATTAACTTGATCGGCACCTCCCAGCTATTATTCAGAATCAAAGGAAATGCTCGGACATTAACGATTATCGCCGTGCTTAGTGCTACGACATTAACAGCAGTCGGCACAGCCTATAGTTTGTATTACAACAACAGAAGTAATGTTGAGATGGCCGACCCGAGTAGCATGATGTTTATTGAGGGAGATAATAATGAGGATGCAAAAGTAAAAGACATAATCATTAATAACAGAGATCATGGGCTGGTCTATCATGAGACGATACCAACGCTTCAGATAGATGCAGATGTAACTAACTTAAATAGTCTATTTTCAAGTGATGAGATGATCTATACCGTCATTTCAAACCGTGATTTTAATAAATTAGCTACATTACAATCCAGAAATGACACGCTATCGTTAGAAGCAAATGAAGCAGCTGTGTTAGATGCCGGCTACAACGAAAAGTTCTCACCTGCATATGTCGGATCAACAGTTTCTTTACAACTGAATGATCGCGATGAGGATATTACATTTAAGGTTTTGAAGAAGTTTAATGTACTCAATCTAAGAACTGCTGGCGCTACTATTGTTGTCAGTGATGAACTATTTACCGACTTGAAACAAGAAACAACCCTACAGAATATGGTTGCATATAAAATCACCAAAGAAGATCATGCAAAGCAACTAACAGAACAAATTCAAGCGATCATGCCAGAGCAAGCTAACTTTTCTAGCTTCTATGAGGATTATGCTGCCGGCTTAGAATCCTCAGGGCTAATGATTTTTATGGGGGGCTTTTTAGGACTCGTATTCCTTACGGCGACAGGTAGCATTATCTACTTCAAACAATTAACAGAAGCCAACTCAGACAAAGAGCGGTATGAGATTTTACACAAAATCGGTGTGAATAAAAAAGAAGTAAAACGAACCATCGCTAAGCAAATGTTATTTATTTTTGGCCTACCTTTGATTGCTGGTATAGCTCATTGTGCGGTGGCATTGACGGCTTTTTCAAGGATGTTACAGATGAACTTAGTTATTCCTGTGATGATCTGCATGGGAGTTTACACAGGTATCTATATCGTTTATTACTTCTTAACTGTACATGCTTACTATAAAACCGTGACGACAACTAACTAAATAAATGAATGTGAGGGAGCAACCCATGAAAAAGATAATCATAGCTGTATCAACAATCATCGTAGTGGTCGTTGGACTACTGGTCTTCATGCAAAATGTTAATTTAAACAGGCTAGGTGCAGATAATTATTATGTTCAGATTAAAGGTGGGGGAGAAAAGATAGAAAGTAAATCAGATCGTGGGGAGAAGTTTGTGACGTATGAATATACTTTACCCGCCTATAATGAAGCAGGAGAAGAAAAAGTATTTACATTTACAAGTAGTAAACAGCTTCGTGAAGAAGCGTATCTAAACTTATTTGTGAAGGACAGCAAAGGCGTAACTTCCTATCAAGAGGTTCAGAAAGAGGAGATTCCGAATAAAGCGAAGGAAAAATTAGAAGGCACCACTTGAACAAGTGTGACGAAGGACTTAGTTATCCTAATCAAAGATAACTAAGTCCTTATTTTGATTAAACTGGTGATCTGTGCATTATACTAACATTACGACAGAGAAATTTTCAGGGGAGGAGTCATTACATGTCGCTAAAAGACGCAAAGGTTCTGATTATAGATGATGAAGAAGATATTTTAAGGATTTTGAATACTGTATTAACCAAAGAAGGAATAGATCATGTGTATACGTCGACAACCGTACAAGACGGATTAATTCAATTTAGGCAGACACAACCTGACATCGTTTTATTGGACATTATGCTGCCTGATGGAGAGGGATACGATGTTTGTAAACAGATAAGAAGCATCTCTAATGTGCCAATTTTGTTCTTGTCTGCAAAGACGGAGGAAATTGATAAGATTCTCGGATTTGCTATTGGTGGAGATGACTATATTGTAAAGCCATTTAGCCCTAAGGAAGTTGCTTATCGTGTAAAGGCACAATTGCGTAGAGCTGAATATGTTCAGACCGATAAAGAAGATAACCTATTGAAAGTAGGTCCCTTCGAATTAGATGAGCAAAGAGCAGAATTCAGAAAGAATGGGGAGACCATTGAGCTAAGGCCAAAAGAACTTGGATTAATCACGTATCTGCTTAAGAATGTGAATCGGATTATAAGTAAAGAGAGCCTATGTGAGCAAGTGTGGGGGGAGGACTTTATAGGTTTTGATAATACGGTCATGGTACATATCCGCAGGTTGAGGGAGAAAATTGAGGTGCAGCCTTCAGATCCAGAGTATCTAATTACAGTCAAAGGCTTAGGTTATAAACTAGTTGTAAAGGACGATTAAACCATGAAGTGGTGGCTAACCGGAAGATATTTATTATCTGTTGTTTTAGTTGTCATATTAGTGCTTGTGATAAATATTGTGCTTGTGGTGGGTTTACTTGTGGCCCAGACCACGGCTAAGAAACCTATTTTGTTTAACAACAGGGAGATATCTGCAGAAGCATTTACGACAGGGTTCGGTGATCATATAACGACGGTTCATGGTTATGTGGTAATTAATGAACAGGGAAAAAAGGAGCTTGAAGCAAAAAATGCCTGGATACAAATATTAAACGAAAACGGCAGAGAAATATATAGTTATCGCTTGCCGAAGCAGGTACAGAAGAAATATACACCTCTAGATGTGATTCAAATGTACAAGTATAAGGAAGTTGATGGGAAAACCACAGTTTTTGTTAGTGGAAAAGAAATAAATCAAACCTATTACAGCTACTTTATTGGAATTGCTGATCCAAACATCGGTAAATATGTTTTGTCATATGATTATCGGGATATTTTCCATGTGTTCAAAGTAGGTGGGCTTCTGTTTATCATTATTGATGGATTAATTGCTGTATTGATCGGGTATTTTTTCAGTAAAAGACTTGCTAAGCCAGTAAACTCGATCATTGAGGGGATCAAGAGGTTGGCCAATAAAGAATATAATTTAAATTATGAGCCTAAAGGAATCTATAAAGATGTTTTTTATAATGTTAATTATTTATCTAATGAACTCAGGGTGAATGAAAATGAGCGTAAAAAACTAGATAAAATGAAGGAAGAGTGGATTTCGAATATCTCTCATGATATCAAAACGCCATTAGCTTCGATTCAAGGCTATGCAGAAATGATGAAGGATGCAGAATACCATTTTTCATTAGCGGAAATGATGGAATACGCTGGAATTATTGAAAGTAAATCATTATATATAAAAGAAGTTATTGAAGATTTAAACTTAACTACTAGATTGAAGAGTAAAGAATTAACTTTGAACACCAAGACGATCAACCTGGTAACTCTATTACGGAATACTGTGATCGATATTCTGAATGACGCCAAGTATTCCGACCGCGACATTGAATTTCAGTGTAATCAAGAAACGATTCTGTTCGATGCTGATGAGATTTTAATTCGTAGAGCCATTAACAATTTGATCTATAATGCGATTGTTCATAATGATAACCATGTAAAAATTGTTGTTCGTATTGAAAAGAAGGAACAGATCCACATTACAATACAAGATGATGGAAAAGGGATTCAGAAACAAGAAGTCGATCGGATTTTTGATCGCTATTATCGGGGAACAAACACAGGCGAGTTACATAAAGGTTCCGGACTCGGCATGGCGATTGCAAATGATATTATTCAAGCACACAATGGAGAGATCAAGGTGAATAGTATCCTTGGTCATGGGACAACAATTGAGATTAAATTATAAAACAAGTTCTAGAACGGTTTCTAAGGCTATTTTTCGTATGGGACGTCAAATTTGATCTATAAGAGGTAAAAATATGACCTGTCTAAGGTCAGTATTCATCCTAGGATTTTGCATTGATTACTCTATATTAGATGCAAGATGCTAAATTATTGAACAGATTGTCTCAGGGGTGAAATTATGGGTAATAAAAACTGCAAATTAATAGAGAAACAACCTGCGGGTGTTTGGACAGAGGCATTTCCCATCGGCAATGGACGTTTAGGTGGCATGGTCTTCGGTGGTGTGCAGAATGAACGAATCCAGTTAAATGAAGATTCGATATGGTACGGGGGTCCCCAAGGGAATGACAACTCGGCCTCAGTAGGAAAGCTGGAGGAAATCAGAAGGCTGCTCCAGGAAGGCAAACCACAGGAGGCCGAAAAGTTAGCCTTGCTGAACATGACAAACGCACCACATTATTTTGGCCCATATCAGCCATTAGGCGATTTATTGATCAACATTGAAGGTGCAGAGACAACGTCTCATTATCAGCGCGAACTGGATATTCAGACGGGTGTGGCTTCAGTTAAATATAAGATAGGAACTATTCAGTATAGTAGAGAAGTCTTTTCAAGCGCAGTCAGTCAAGTTATGATCCTACATTTGACGACTTCACAACCAGGTGCTCTTTCATTGACAGCCCGGCTGAGTCGTAGGCCCTTCGAGGGAAAAATGGGTAGAGAAAGTGGCAACATACTCACATTGAAGGGCCAGTGCGGACCGGATGGAATAAATTATGCAGCAATATTAAAGGCAGTCGTTGATGGGGGTGAGACCCAGGTGATTGGAAATTATTTGGATATTGACCAAGCTAGTTCCGTTACCCTCATCCTCGCGGCACAGACCTCTTTCCGATATAGCGACCCTTACAGTGAAGCACTACAACAGGCAGATCATGCAGCTTCAATACCGTATGCAGAGCATAAGAAATTGCATGTTCAAGATCACCGTAAATTATTTGATAGAGTATCATTGGAACTAGGCGCCGACGACAATCAAGACCTCGAAGAAATGCCTACTTCTGATCGGCTTTTGAGTTACAAGAAGGGGAATATCGATCAGGGACTTGAGGCGCTATTCTATCAATACGGGCGTTATCTGCTGATTGCAAGTTCGAGACCTGGCAGCCTACCCGCCAATCTGCAAGGGATATGGAACGAAAGTTTCACTCCGCCTTGGGAATCTGATTTTCATTTGAATATCAATTTACAGATGAATTATTGGATCGCGGAGACGGGCAATTTACCGGAATGTCATGAGCCGCTATTCGATCTAATTGATCGTTTAGTAGTGAACGGACGGGATACAGCGCACAAATTATATGGTGCAAGGGGATTTGTGGCCCATTCTACAACTAATATTTGGGCGGAAAGCGGGATTTTCAGCGCATGGGTTCCGGCCATTTTTTGGCCTACAGGCGGTGCCTGGCTTGCACTGCACTTATGGGAGCACTACAAATACAACGATTCGGAATCATTCTTGCGTGAACGAGCATATCCGGTACTTAAAGAAGCTGCATTATTCTTCTTAGACTATTTAGTCGAAGATGGGAACGGTCAGCTTGTAACTTCACCATCTCTATCCCCAGAGAACAGTTATGTTACAGCAGGTGGGGAGATTGGTGCGCTATGTGCCGGACCGTCTATGGATTCTCAGATAGTATATGCTATATTTACCGCCTGTATGGAGGCATCAGAATGTCTTGACCTTGATCAATCATTTCAGCATGAATGTATGAAAGCTCGGGGCAGGCTTCCTAAGCCGCAAATCGGTCGTCATGGACAGATCATGGAATGGTCAGTTGATTATGAAGAAGCGGAGCCTGGTCATCGCCACATTTCACATTTATTTGCCTTACATCCGGGTGAACAAATTTTACCTCATCGGATGCCGGAATTAGGAGCAGCTGCGCGAGTGACTCTTGAACGGAGGTTGGCGCACGGAGGTGGCCATACCGGGTGGAGTCAAGCCTGGATCGCCAATTTTTGGGCCCGGCTGGGTGATGGTGATAACTCGTATAACAGTCTGCATGATCTATTATGCAAAGCTGTGCATCCGAATTTATTCGGCGATCATCCACCGTTTCAGATTGATGCCAATTTTGGAGGAGCAGCCGCAATTCAAGAGATGCTCTTGCAGTCGCATGGAGGCGAACTCCGCTTGTTGCCTGCACTTCCTTCTGGATGGACCTCAGGTATTGTTAAAGGGTTGCGCGCCAGAGGTGGATATATCATTGATATCGAATGGGCGGATAGTGTTTTACAAGAAGCGAAGATTTATACAGAGTCTGAAAGAGGGTGCGCGATTTATAGCGAGGTGCCACTTGAGATTCGTGGGCCCGAAGACAAACCAATAACGGTTAATAAGATAGAGAGCACTTATCATTTCATTATTCCAGCAGGAGCAATGTACCGAATCAGCAAAGTAAAAGCACATATTTGATAAACCGAGGGCGCTCCGCCCTCATTTTTCATTTGATCACATGCTGCACAAAAAAAGTCAAAATTTTGCACATTCCTACTAAAATTTAAACCTATTAAGATAAAATATGTCTGCTATGATGAACCTTAATCAATGATCAAGTGGATGGGGGATATCATCATGTGGAAAAATGCAATTGATGACGCTATTACCAAGACATTAAGAAATATAGATCGGTTCGGTGAGAAATTTCCTCACGTGAGTCGGGGCGGTAATTATGAATTGAATGATAATAATGACTGGACTAACGGATTTTGGACCGGAATGCTCTGGTTATGCTACGAATATACCAATGACGAACGTTTTCGAAATGCGGCAGAGAAATCGGTTGCTAGCTTTCAAAGGCGTCTGCAAGATCACGTAGTACTTGATCATCATGATATCGGGTTCCTATATTCGTTATCCTCCAAAGCACAATGGATTGTGGAGAAGGACGAATCCGCTCGCCAATTGACGCTGCAAGCAGCCGACGTACTTATGAATCGATGGCGTGAACCAGGTCGCTACATTCAAGCTTGGGGGCAGAAGGGAGATGCTAAGGAGGAAGGGCGGATTATTATTGATTGTCTGCTGAACCTTCCACTGTTGTACTGGGCGAGTGAACAGACAGGTGACTTAGCATATCGGGATGTTGCTATAGCTCAAGCGGAGAAATCAAGACGCTACCTCGTTAGAGGGGATGACAGCTCTTATCATACATTCTTCTTCAACCCGGAAACGGGAGAACCTATCGGAGGGGCGACGCATCAAGGTTATACGAACGGATCAACCTGGACGAGAGGGCAGGCCTGGGGCGTATACGGATTCGCGCTCTCTTATCGATATACGAAGGATCCCTTGTTCTTGGAATCCTCCAAACGTCTTGCTCGGTACTTCCTTGAACATTTACCAGAAGACGATGTAGCTTACTGGGACTTTAATGCCCCTGTGACGGCAGATACTTACCGGGATAGCTCAGCCTCTGCGATTGTAGCATCTGGTCTACTGGAACTGTTATCCCATTTGGATGAGCAGGATCAAGACCGTAACTACTTCCAGGAAATGCTTACGAGGTCGATGACATCACTTGTTCAGCGATACGCCACGATTGGGGAAGAAGATGCAGAGGGACTACTCAAGCATGGCTCGTATTATGTGCATGGAGGGTTATCACCTGATGATTATATGATCTGGGGCGATTACTACTATCTGGAAGCCTTGATGCGTCTTGAAAAAGGGATAAGAGGGTATTGGTATGAACGTTAACAATACGGGAGATTGTTATCAGGACGAAGTATTCTCTGTCTTTTCGTTGCTTCATCTGGAGAAGCCTGAATTAACTGATGTAGCTCAAGCGGTTAGGCAGAATCGCTATGAAGATGCGCTGAATGCCTTGCATCGGTATTATATGGAGCGTCATATTCCTGGCAACCGATGGTCACAAGAGGAAACTGCACAAATTACCGATTACGTCAAAGAGTATTGGTCGGATGAAGTCGCTATGGTCATGAAGACGGCGGATGAAGTCGTTAACCAGACATTTCTGTTCCAGTTCCCATGGGATATGGAGCGGACGCAGGTTCCAGTTACGTTCGATGGAGCAATTGACTGGAACTACATTCCTGATGTCGATCCCGAATGGGCGTACATGCTGAACCGGCATCGCTACTGGATTGCTCTTGGCCAGGCTTACGCCATGACCGGAGATGATAAATATTCGGCGGCGTTATGCCGCCAGCTTGAAGATTGGATCGATCGCAACCCGAAACCGAGCGAGCCTACCAGCGATACGCTTAACTGGCGTACGATTGAAGCGGGTCTTCGCGGCAGCAACTGGATCAAGACGCTGCGTTATGTGTGGGAATGTCCGCAACTCACGCCTACCTTGCTGGCTAAATTGCTGATCTCCTTGTCGGAGCACGCCCGATACCTGGCGGACGCATTTACAAGCTGGAAGCGGATCAGCAACTGGGGCGTCCTGGAGACGAACGGCTTGCTTCCGATTGCCTTAACCTTTCCTGAACTGCAGGGTTCCGAGCAGTGGTGCAGCCTGGCTGAAGAGCGCCTTGGAGAGACGGCGCGTATTCAGGTTATGGCAGATGGAATTCACTGGGAGCAATCGCCAACCTATCATCATGAGGTGATGTGCTGCTACCTCGATTGTCTTTATTTTGCCGAGCAACATGGGATTAAGCTGGACGGGGATTTCCGTGGTAAAGTACATGAGATGGCCATGGCTTCCCTGTACTGGGCTAATCCTAGCCATAGGCAGCCTATGTTTGGCGATAGCGATGATAATGACATTCGTTCGTTATTGACGTATGCAGCTGTTCTGTTTAAAGACGAAATGCTTCGCTTCGGCGCTAATCAGCGTATGGACTATGATAGCGCATGGCTGCTTGGCATGGAAGCAATCAGAAGCTATGAGAGCTTGACTCCTACGGAGCCAACGGACACTTCTCACGCCTTTATCCACTCCGGGCATTATGTGATGCGTTCGGGCTGGAGTGAGCAGGATCTGTATCTGTACTTCCACTGTGGGCCGCAGGGCGGTGGACATGGGCATGCGGATATGTTGCATATTGACCTGCACGCCTACGGAAAGGAATTTCTGACGGATCTCGGCAGATACAACTACAGTGACCATACACCGCTCCGACGTAAGTTAAAAGAAGGCGCAGCCCATAATACGACGACAGTCGATGGTATTGGATTTACAGATATTATCGACACTTGGGGTTTTCATCGCATTGCTGGGCCGTCAGGCAGCAAATGGATCAGTCGCCCTACCTACGACTATGTCGAAGGCAGCCATGATGGCTACCTGCATTTAGACGATCCAGTGTTTGTGAATCGGAGAATTATTTTTATCAAGCCGCATTACTGGCTGCTCGTCGACCGTTTTCAAAGTAAGGGACAACATCAGTTCAAGCAGCATTTCCACTTCGGATCGGGTGTCATTGGACTAGAGGAAGGCTCGCAAATCTGTCGTACACAAAATGAAGGGGAAGCGAACCTGCTCATGATCCCGGTTCAGCGTGAGGGGCTACAGGCCGAAATCTCCGAGGGCGTCATTTCTCGTGAATATAATTTGTTGGAATCTAACCATCAAGTGACTTATTCACGGAGCGGAAGCGGAATGACATCGATGATGCAACTGCTCTACCCGCTGCGTCCTGGCGAGTCGCAAGCCCCGCAAGTAAGCAAGATTCCTGTGTTCCGTCATACCGGTGAACAGGTAGATGATGCACAGGCCGAGGCTTGCCGGATTGTCCATCCTGACTTAGGCACGGAGCATATCCTAGTGATCAGTCATAAGGTACCGTCGGGTCACTATGATTCCTATGTCGTAGACGGCGTACAGATTTTCGGGGAGGTCGTGCTTATTACGAGTTCTGCCGATAAGAGCAAAATAAAGATAAAGGTCATTAATTAATGAATGCTGATGGGATGGTAAACTGATAAAATAGAAATGAGAGTTCAATACACTACATATAGAAGAAAAAGAGTGAGAGAGGCGCGGGAGTGCATGTTCAAACTAACGTACTATAGACGTATTCAGCTTTCATTCCTAGTTCTTATTTTCATCCCGTTGATTGTCGTCTCGACCGTCTCATATTTGCTAATTCGCAGTTCGATGGTCGAGAAGCTGCAGCTCAGTAATGAGAATTTCCTGAACGTAATGACCGAGGAGATGAACAAGACTGTTGATGACGTCACGTTTGCTTCTCACTTTATTGTAAACGATGCCAATGTACGAGCCAATTTGAAGTCTTTTGCTGACACGGAGCGAATCAATAATTACAACGATTATTTGCTGTTTACACAAATTCAGGATTTATTCAATCTGATAAACACGAAGCCGCTGAACAACAATATTCGCATGTATCTCGTTAACCGCCAGCATTTTGTCTCTTCTTCTGGAACGGAGGATTTGACCGGGATGAAGGCCAGTGTGACACAGTTGATGAAGCGAGTGGATCTGAATGAGCCTGAGAAGCTGCAGTGGCTTGGCATGGCTGATAATGGTCTCGGCAAAAGAAGCTACTATATAGCCAGAGTTATCTATGATAGCCGGGAGAAGCAGTACGTGTCCGTGCTGCTTGTCTCGATTGCGGAATCCTATTTTAACAAGCTATTAAGTTCTGTGGAATTCGGTAAAGTGGCGTTGTTCGATTCTTCGGGGGAGTTGATCTCCGGGAATCCGGAATTGTCCTTAGCTAAAACGGAACCGAATGGTAATGTGCGATCGTCCCGTAATATTTCCAAGTCAAGCTGGACGCTCGTCTATGAGGCGTCGGAGAGGGAATGGTCTGGTCAGATTTCTCGGACGTTTTATACCGGACTGATCGTCGTCATTCTGCTGTTCTTGGTCTTCTCGATGACTTCGGTCTGGGTCGCCAAGAGGCTGCATAGTCCGGTCCATAAGCTGCAGCGGGTCGTTCGCCAATTCGGACTCGGTAATCTGGATGTACGGCTGGAGGTCAAAGGCAAGGATGAAATTGCTGAACTGGGCTATACGCTGAACATTATGCTGGATCAACTGCAGCAGTTAATCCATGATATCGAGCAGGAGCAGGAACAGAAGCGAGTCATGGAATTGGAAGCGCTGTTTATGCAGATTCGCCCTCATTTTCTAATCAATACGCTCAATTCGATTAAATGCAGTCTCATATTACAGCAGGACAAGCTGCATAGTGGAATTATTGATTCCCTTATAAGTCTACTGCGGGCTTATCTGAAGGTGAACGAACCAACCACATTGGAAGAAGAATGTAAGCTGCTCGCTCACTATGTAGATATTATGAAGATACGCAGTGAAATTCCGTTGAAGCTTGAGATTGATCTGGAGCCTATGACGAAAGAACTGATCGTACCTAAGCTTATCCTGCAGCCGCTTGTAGAGAATGCGATCGTGCATGGATTTGTGGATCATCCGTCACCAACGATTCGAGTTAGCTCGCGGTATACCGAAGGCGGAATCATGATTGAGATTGAGGATAATGGAAGCGGTATAGAAGAAGAGACGCTAGGACGGCTTAACCGCAGACTCATGTTCAACGATGATGAGGAAGGTACTTATCAGAGAGTAGGGTTGATCAATGTTGTTCAGAGATTGAGATTGACCTTTGGAGAGGAAGCTACAATGACGATCAGTAACCTCCAGCAGAAAGGTACTTTGGTTGCTCTGTATTTGCCTCTGGGGATGCACCATGTTTTTCTATCTGGGGGGAATGAATGATGTATAGAGTCATGCTTATCGACGATGATGTTCCCATGCTTAAAGTTCTGCAGCAGATGATCGATTGGGAAGCGAACAATCTGCAGATTGTCGGGACGACCTATTCAAGTGTAAAGGCCATGCATATGTTTGAAGAGGTACAGCCTGATATCGTAATTACAGACATTGGCCTGCCGCAGAAGAACGGAATTGAGCTGGCAGACAGCTTTAGCACGATGAAGCCGGATGTACGGGTGATCTTCCTGACCTGTTATGAAGATTTCAATTATGCCCAGCAGGCGGTCAAGCTTAAGGCGGATGACTATCTCATCAAAGACCAGCTGACAGCGGAGCAGCTGCAGAAGAGCTTAGAGAAGTCCGTTACGATCTTGAAGTCCAGAAGCGGTCTGATTCGTTGGAAGACTTCTAATTATAACAGCCAGCTATTCCGGCAGGATTTACTGAAAAGAGTTATTGACCGGGATCCTTCTGAGATGACGATGGCGTATGCTTCGCAAATCGGGATCTCATGGAATTATCCGTGGTTCCTACTAGGGGTCGTGAATGTACAATTTGCCAGCTTCGATAAGCGTTATAAAAAGAGTGAATATCAGCTTATTCTGTACGCGATATACAACATTGCGCTGGAGCTGTCTGAATCCTTTGAGGGAGTTACACCTATTCTAGGAAAAGACAACATCGCGGTTCTGTACAATTTCCGGATGAACTTAGCTCAGAATGCCACTCTGCATTTCAGCAATTTCCTGCAGCAGCTGCGTTCTCAGTGTGTTAACTACCTTAAGATTCAGCCTAGTATTGTATCGGTAACGGATAAAATGGAGCTGGATTCCGTGGGGCCAGTCTATCAGCAAATTTTGGATAGAAAATTGGAATTCTATGAAGTAGCCGAGTACACGATCACCGATATTTCCCAGAGTGCTGCCTCGATCTTCCAGCAGGTTCCGCAAGGTTTCTTAAATAGCTGCGTGTCGCAGCTGGAGCAGGCGGTAATCAAGCAAGACCTGAACGGTATACACAGTATTCTGCTAGAGATCGCTAGAAATGCGCGGGAATCGATGATCGAACCGAGTGATTTTGCGAAGGAGCTTTCTTTTATGCTGCGGGGTATTGAGCTGATGTTCTCTAATTTGAAGTTTGAAGAGGATCTGTTCAAATATCTTACCTCATCTCGTACATTAAGCGACTCTATGGAGCTGATTGAGAGGAAGCTCGTCCAGATTACGGAGAGTAGGGACAAGCAGGGAACGAGTACAACTCAGGAGCCGAAGCTGCAGGTCATTCAGCAATATATCGAGCAGCATCTTTCTGATAATATCACTTCGATTGATATGGCGCGTTATCTGTATTTGAATCCGAGCTATTTCTCTCGTTTTTTCAAGCGGATGACTGGGCTGACCTTTACCGATTATGTGCATCAGTACAAGATGAAGCTGGCGACAAAGATGCTGAAGATGTCCAATCAGAACTTAGAATCGATGGCGATCGGTCTGGGGTATTCGGACAGAACCTATTTCTCTAAAGTATTTAAGAAGTACGTAGGTACAACGCCTAGTGAATATAAGGCCAAGCATACGGCTCGCAAATAATCATATAGACTTGAAAAGGCGTGGTAAATTGTAGAACAATTTACCGCGCTTTTTGTATTACCAAAAGATCTGTATATCCATAACATCGGCACATAACTAGAAGGTCAAAATCGTGCACAATCCTAGTCATAATCACTCCTTCTAGTTACCTACGGATATATTACTATAATGGTAACTTATTAATTGTAGAGGTGATACAACGTGGAGGTAGTCAAACAACCCGTGCCGGACATCCAAAGAGAACCACGTAAGAAATTTTGGACTCCGCATCGCAAGGAAGCATTGATCGGTTGGCTTTTTCTTACGCCTGAAATTATCGGTATGCTGTTCCTTAATGTATTTGCTCTTGGATTTTCCCTATATTTGAGTTTATCGAAATGGGATCTACTAACCGGTGTGAAGGGAATTGAATTTACCGGATTCGATAACTATGTGAAGTTGTTCCATGATCCGACGATTATCCAAGCTGTTAAGAACAATCTTATCTATATGATACTGACCGTACCAATTCCGATTGCAATCGCTTTGGTGCTGGCAGTGCTCATTCAAAACAGCGTTTTCTTCAAAGATTATTTCAAAGTAGCATTCTTCATTCCGTACATTTCGTCGATTATCGCGGTAGCCGCGGTATGGAGCGCATTGTTCCACCCGTCTCTCGGTCCAATTAACCAGTTCTTGATGGATATCGGTATTTCCAATCCACCAAAATGGTTGGTTGATCCGAAGACATCATTATTGTCGATTGCCATTATCAGTTCATGGGCGAGCCTCGGTTACACCATTATTATCTACATGGCTGGTCTAACGAACATCTCCAATGAAATGTATGAAGCAGCAGATATTGACGGAGCAGGACCTTTGAAGAAATTCTTCTCAATCACTATACCTATGCTGCGTCCAACAACCTTCTTCTTGTTGATTACGATGCTGATCGGCTCGTTCAAAGTGTTCGACGTCATCGCGTATCTGACCGAAGGTGGTCCGAACAACTCTTCCATGGTACTGGTATACCGCATTTACGAGGAGGGCTTCGTATACCATAACATGGGCTATGCTTCCACCATTTCCTGGTTGCTATTTGGCATTATCGGCATAATTACAGCACTGACCTGGAAAATGAGAAATGAAGACTAGGGGGAATATCAAATGCAGCTAATTAGAAAAAACATGTCAAAAGCGATAATCACCGTCTTCATGGGTGCTCTGTCCATCGTATTCCTAATACCTCTCGTTTGGATGGTATCGGCAGCATTTAAATATGAGAAGGACGTAATGCGCTTTCCGATTCAATGGATTCCCGAGAAGATCAATGTAGCGTATAATTTTAAGACAGTCTGGATGGGGAAGGTTCCCTTCTATGAATTTTATTTCAACTCATTTAAGATCGCTATTATTACAACTATTATTACGCTGATTATCTCATCGATGTCGGCTTACGCTTTAACAAAAATCAATTTTAAAGGACGAAATTTCGTATTCCTGGGACTTTTATCTTTCATGATTATTCCAGATCAAGCGACATTAATTCCGCGCTTCTTGCTGGTTCGCTGGTTCGGGCTCTATAACACACATGCAGCGATTATATTTATGAGCATGTTCTCGATCTACTTTACATTCTTACTTCGGCAATTTATGATCGGCATCAGTGATGAGTTTGTTGAAGCAGCAAGAATCGATGGCGCAGGTCATGTGAAAATCTTCTTGTCCATTATGGTGCCGCTCTGTAAGCCGGTATTGGCAACCGTAGCTATTATCAAATTCATCTGGACCTGGAATGACTATCAGAATCCGCTCATTTTCTTACTGGACAGGGATCTGTACACCATTCCACTTGGAATGACACTGTTCCGTGATGACTTCACAAACAACTATGCGATTATGATGACAGCAGCTGTATCAGCAATTATTCCACTGCTGATCGTGTTCATCGCTCTGCAGAAACAGGTTATTAACGGAATTGCACTTGGTGGCGTGAAAGGCTGATCTCTGATCAGCCTTATCAAGAAAGAAAGCGCTATCGAAAAGTCAAAAATGTAATCCTATAACATCAAAATTTTGCACTAGGCCTTCGAGGCAACCGCCTATAATGAGACTTGTACAAGCACTACACAAAAAAAATCTTCAGTGCGGGGGGAACAAGATGAAACACAAGAGTAAAAGAAGTTTTTCGATCATTCTCGGTACGATTCTTACCATCAGCTTGATTTTAAGCGGATGCGGAAAATCTGGTAACGGAAATGCAACATCGGGCGCAAACAATTCCGGTAATACTAAATCTGACAAACAGGTTACGATCAAGTACTACAACTGGGATAACGATGCTCAAGCGGTTGGAACAGATGGAATGCTGAAGGAATTCATGGAACAGAATCCGGACATTAAGGTTGAGCATGTCATTCTTGTACCTGGTGATTCTGTTGAAATGGAAAAGAAACTCGACTTCTTGATCTCCTCTGGAGAATCCGTTGACGTAGTACAATTGTCAAGCTTGGGCTCTGCTATTGAACGCTCAGGTCGCGGAGCTTTCGCACCTTTGAATGAGTTCTATGATAAGGAAGGCGTTAAACCTGAAGATGAATACTGGGTTAATGCTAAGATTGACGATAAGTACTATGGCATGCAATATACCAAGAGCATCAACTACGTTATGATGAACAAAGATGCCTTGGATGAAGTTGGTCTTGAAGTTCCTAAATACGGATGGACTTGGGATGACTACCGTGAATATGCGAAGAAGTTGACGAAAGGCGAAGGCGTTGATAAACGTTATGGTACTTACTTCCATACTTGGGAGCTTTACATGAACGCTCCTGCTCAGACAATGATGAAGGACCCGTTCGTGTATGATGACGGTTCAACGATCCTGTCTGATCCATCGTATAAATATTTCTTCCAATTACGTAAAGATATGGAGACCCTTGACAAGTCGGCTAAGCCTTATTCAGACGTACTCGCTGCTAAGCTTGCTTATCGTACAGAGTTCTTCAACGAAGAAGCTGCTATGATTCTTACTGGTAACTTTACTATTGCGGATCCAGGTAATACAGAGCAATATCCGCATGACTTCAAGACTGCGTTTGCGCCGGTACCAGTACCTCCGGCAGGAGCTGAACCTAAAGATTATGAAGGCAAATACTTCACTAGTGGTTCGCAAATTGTAATGGGTGCTACTTCCAAGCATAAAGAAGAGTCTTATAAGCTGATGAGATTCATGACTACAGCAGATTCACCAAGCAGACAAGAATTCGCTGGCTACAAGAAAGCGAACAACGAAGAGTTGTTGAACAAGTTGGTTGCTGGCCATGAAGACATGTATGATATGGATTCACTCAAATACTCTTTGTTCGGCGATGACATTAAGTTCCTTGATGCTGGTGCGAAAATGACCAAAGCTAATGCAGAAATCACGAAAGTTATCGATGATGGTTTCAGCAAATTTATGCTTAGCAATGAGTCGCTTGATGATGTACTGAAGTGGATGGTAGATGAAGCGACGAAGTACATCAACGAGAAAGGCTACGTTGAATAATACGAGCCTGGCTAGATAGTAAAATTATAATTGCAATTGACATGCAAGGGCCCTCTCAATGATCTTTTGAACATATGAGACGGCCCTTTTTATCTAATTATAAATGATAACTTTATCGATATACATTTGCTGCTGGGCCTGGGGGACGTATCTAGTCGTACTTAATACAACAGAAATCATATAAAGGAGTGAATAAAGATGAATAATGAATTGAATAAGCAGCAATCGGATTATCTTATGACCATACCAAGCCCAGAGCAATTGACATTAGCATGGCAGGATCTTGAGCTGGGAATGTTCTGTCACTTTGGAATGAACACGTTCTGTGATCAGGAGTGGGGCGAGGGAAATGATTCGCCGTCCTTATTTAATCCGGTTGAGCTTGATGCTCATCAGTGGGTACGTACCGCCAAGGAAGCAGGATTTCGCTACTTCGTGCTCACAGCCAAGCATCAAGACGGCTTCTGTCTTTGGCCGACCTCAACGACCGATTATTCGATAAGCTCTAGTCCTTGGAGGGATGGGAAAGGAGATGTTGTACGGGATTGTGCGGATGCTTGCCGCGAAGAGGGAATTGGATTTGGTATATATTTATCCCCTTGGGATCGACATGAACCATGTTACTCTGATCCGCAGGCGTATGATAATTTCTATGCTAATCAATTAGAGGAGCTGCTAACGGGTTATGGCCCACTCGTTGAGATCTGGTTTGATGGGGTAGGCTCAGAAGGTAGAGAATATGATTGGAAACGAATTATGAACTTGGTCAAGCAGTATCAGCCGGATGCTATGGTTTTTAATATGGGAACACCAACCATATGCTGGGTAGGGAATGAGGGGCTTGCCCCTTACCCTTGCTGGAATGCAGCTGAATCCGACCGCGAGAGTATGTTTAGTGAAGCATCTTTGAAATGGCTAACGGGGACACCCCGCTGGGTACCAGCCGAATGCGATGTACCCATTCGCAAGGATCGATGGTTCTGGCATCCAGATGAGGAACATTTACTGCTCCCATTGGAGCAATTAATGGATATCTATTACAGGTCCGTTGGCCATGGGGCAACGTTACTATTGAATTTAGCGCCGGACAACCGGGGACTTATACCTGAGGCGGATGTGAGTCGCGTTATTGCTTTTGGGGATGAGATACATCGCCGATTCGATCATTCACTTGCAGAAATAACGGGTGAGGGTGAAGTGATTGAAATTGAGTTGCCAGAGAGTCTCGTTATCGACCATATTATCACTATGGAAGACATTGCTTTTGGAGAGCGGGTACGGGACTATATCATTGAGGTTTACTCCGATGGCCAATGGATGGAGATTATCCATGGGAGTGCAATCGGGCACAAAAAGATCGACAGGTTTACGCCGATCTCTGCCGACAAGGTACGATTAACGGTGCTCGAAGCATTTGAGCGTCCAATGATAAGACGATTCGCCTTGTTTTATTGTAAATAAGTTGATATGGCAACGACGTTGAATGACCTGAACCGATGGTGCATGTTATGAACACCTCCTAATCGTATAAAACGAACCGCTATTGTGAAAAATAGGATGTAGAGGTTTGAACAGGAAAGAGGTGAGTGCATTGGATGCTACATTTGGTGCAGATGAGGTTATTAATCGAATTAGGCGACTTCATTCTAATGGAGAAGCGGTTAGTAAAAAGCAAGTAAAGCAAACTGACCCTGAGTTAATGCGGAATGCTTTGTTTTATTTTCCGAGTTGGGATCATGCATTGAAGAACGCAGAGATTTTATAAGAATGAATCAAAGCCCTATACCTTATTTATCAGGTATAGGGCTTTGTCGTGATCTTAAGTTATTAACGGTTACCAAGCATTCACACCAAGCTTCTTAATCGTTTCGCTAATAAAGGCTGGCTCATCTTCTGGTCTGCGTGATGTTACTAGATTACGATCAACGACGACTTCTTGATCTACGAAAAACCCGCCAGCTTCCTTAATCTCATAGGCTAGTCCGGGATAGGAAGTTAATGTCCGACCTTCAAGCAAGCCTGCAGCACTCAATATTTGCGGCCCGTGGCAGATGGCTGCGATGGTTTTGTTTGCTTTGTTCGCCTGTTGTACAAAATTTTGTATATCCTTGTTGTTCATTAAGTGAGCGGGCGAACTGCCACCGGGAATAATAACAGCGTCATAATCATCCGCATTTGCATCTGCTATAGCCAAATGTGACGTATAGCTAATCGTTCCTTTTTTACCCTTCAATTCTTCCTTATCTTTTAATCCAATAATAACGGCTTCATGCCCGTTCTTCACCATTTCATCGTATGGGTTTTTCATTTCAGAATCCTCAAAGCCATCTGCCAATAAGAAAGCAACCTTTTTCGCTTGTACCATAATGTCACTCACCTTTCATATTACAAGTTACAGGTACATTACCCCTATCATGGTTATCTGAAAAATGAATATGCCTACTTCTTAAGGTCACTTTATTTTCAGCCGACCATGTCTATACACAGCGAGCCGAAATGTAGGAAAATATTGACACAATCATCAATTGATTTTATTCTATAGGTGTACAACTTTTTCTAAACTTAAGGGCAATGCATGTCTTTTTTATCCACCGTTTATGGATGAAGAGCACAACCCCACGTCAATCTCCGGGGGGTGTGCTCTTTTTTGATTTATTCAAATTAGACAGGAGGAAATGAATTATGATCAGAGAAGCCTTATACCATCGTCCCAAGAACAATTATGCTTATGCCTACGATGCAGATACCCTGCATATTCGGCTCCGTAGTAAGAAAGGTGACCTTGAGAGTGTAAAATTGATTTATGGAGATCCTTATCGCTGGGCAGAGGATGCGATGTTGTCGGATAAAATACCGATGGAGATTTCAGGTTCTGACGAGCTGTTTGATTATTGGTTCATCGCTATGAGACCTGAGAATAAACGGTTTGTCTATGTATTTGAAGTATCTGACGGAACGGAGTGCCTCGTATACGGTGAGAAAGGATTCACATTAGATGAGAAAGAGAACCGTTTCTTCCGGTTCCCTTATCTGAATGCCATCGATGTATTTGATGCACCGGCGTGGGTTAAAGACACGGTATGGTATCAAATCTTTCCGGAACGCTTCGCTAATGGTAATCCTGAGAGTAAAAGTAATGTTACCGACGCTTGGGGGGATGGACCTAAGCCACATAGCTTTTTCGGAGGCGATCTGGAAGGGATCATCCAGCATATTGATTATCTCGTAGAGCTAGGGATAAATGGTATTTATTTAAATCCTATCTTTGAATCTCCGACCAATCACAAATACGATACGACAGACTACATGGAGATCGATCCGCAGTTTGGAGATAAACAGACCTTCAAGAAATTAGTTGATGTCTGTCACGAGCGCGGGATCCGTGTCATGCTGGATGGGGTATTTAATCATGCTGGGTATCAATTCGAGCCGTTTCAGAACGTACTGAAAAATGGAGCTAAATCCCCATATGCAGATTGGTTCCATATCTATGAGCATGCAGTAGAGGAGGGCGAACTTCCCTCCTACGAAACGTTCGCTTTTGTTCCGGAAATGCCCAAATTAAATACGAGCAACCCTGAAGTGAAACAATATTTGCTTGGTGTAGCAAAATATTGGATTGAACAATTTAATATCGACGGCTGGCGTATGGATGTTGGTAATGAAATTGACCATGAATTTTGGCGGGAGTTCCGGAAGACTGTAAGATCGGTTAATGATCAAACTTATATCATAGCTGAAATATGGAATGATGCGATGCCTTGGCTGCAAGGTGATCAAATGGACTCTGTTATGAACTATCCGTTCACGGAAGCTACGAATGACTTTATCGCTAAGAATAAAATAGGGGCACGTGAGTATGGGGATCAAATCGTGAAGCATCTCCATCTGTATCCCGAAAATGTAAACGAAGTGATGTTTAATTTACTCGGTAGTCATGATACTGCTAGAATTTTGACATTGTGCGGAGAAGATACGGAAAAGCTAAAGTTAACTTTCTTACTTCTGATGACCTATCCGGGATCGCCTTGTGTTTTCTACGGAGATGAGATTGGCTTAACGGGAGATGGGGATGACTTTGCCTACTATCGTAAATGCATGGTGTGGGAGAAGGATCAACAGGACACTGATTTATTAGCTTTTGTTCAACGCCTGATCCAGCTTAGAAAGACACTGGGACCGCTTACTGGGAATGCACAGTATTCCATTGTGGAGGCCGACAATGATTCAAATCACCTCGTCTTTAGTAGAACTTATGAGAATGAGAAAGTCATCGTTGCGCTGAATAACGGGGCAGAAGACAAGAAAATTATTCTACCAGTGCAAGCTGTAGGTAAGAACATTACGAATGCTTGGACCCATGAACCACTACAACTTGACTCGGACGGCTTAAGCTTTACACTGCAACCGAAGCAATTTTTGATTATTCATACGGACATATAAAAGATTTAGTCTACACCTGGTCGTTGTGGTATCCTATAATGGATCGCCATGACGACCTTTTTTTCTCCTTAAGAGGTTGTTGAACTCGTATATATGGATAATATATTGTAGTGATTTGAGATGCGATTCAAGGATATAATTGATTATGACTATTAACAAAAAGCGGGTGAATGAATGGAAGGTATCGTGGATTTAATGGATTATTTTACCGAGCCAAACCTAGAACTTTTGCTGGATAAATACCGGTCCTTGGGGCCTCTTCCCGGGATCTTCCTTACGTTTATGAAATCTTTTATTCCCCCATTGCCCACAATTTTGATTGTTGGTGCGAATGCAGCCATTTATGGTATGTGGATGGGATTTTTATATTCATGGATTGGATTAGTAGCAGGTTGTCTTGTAACATTCTTAATCATACGTAAAGTAGCTTCGTCTGCTTTTTTACAACGGTGGGAGAGAAAACCTAAGGTGCAGCGAGCCATGGTATGGGCTCGTCGGAATGGATTTAGTTTTGTATTCTTATTGAGCATGTTACCAGTTGGTCCATTCGTAGTGATTAACATGGCAGCGGGGCTATCCCGTATGTCCATTCGTTCCTTTATAATCGCGGTAGCTCTGGGTAAAGGGATCATGGTGTTCTGTGTATCCTATATTGGAACTCATATTTCAGATTTTGCTTCCCAGCCATTAAAGCTCCTTGGAGTTGTAGGATTTATTGCTTTTTCCTTATGGTTGAACAGAAAGCTACAAGCCTACTATACATCGACGCGAAAAGACACATTGCTTGAACAACAGCAGCAAGCACAAGCATTTACAGAACAAATATAACAAGAAAGGCAATGGCTAATCAGCCGTTGCCTTTTTTATGTTTTAGAATATTGGCCATCGAACGAACCGTTCAATTTACAGATTACTTTGATAGATCGCACAGATAGCTTTGGCTTCCAAAATTACTTTGTCACGAAGTTCTGACGGCTCTAACACCACCATCTCCTGACCGCAGCTTAGAACCAATTGACATGCCGATTCCAGCGTGTGGAATTCCACTTGAGCCTTTCTCCATCCGTCTTCCTCGAACTCGAAATGAAGAATCTTGACATATCTATCCCTTTGGATCCTAGATAACTGCTGCTCGGTTAATCTAACTAACGCTGGATAACGCGGAAGCCTTGCTTTGAATTGTTCAGTAGACTGTTCCCAATACTGTGCTAAGTTGAAGCTCGCGGGTCTTTGAAAAGTATCCATGAGTAACTGGGCATCCAATAGTCGTGAGATCCGATAAGTTCGCAATTCTTGATTTGTATCCGCAACTAGATACCATACTTTGCGTTTAGCAACAAGGCCGAGTGGATGCACTACTCGCTCAACCTGTTCATGTTCTTTTTGATAACGAATGAATAGTTGCCGATCACTCCAAACAGCCTCCTGTATCACAGATAAATAAGGGAAGGATTCATCTGACGGATGCCAACTCAAGCCGTCAACATGAATCCGTTGTCTAATGATTTCGGCGTCCTGCTGGATTGTTACAGGCGAGGAGGTCAACAACTTCTGGTAGGCAGCGTCAAAATGTCGCTTGATGCCCAAATCCCTTAACAGACTATCATGGCTGGAGATGAGCAGAGATACAATCTCTTCTGGAGTCATACCCGTCAAATTGGTTCGATATTTCTCATCCAAGACCCATCCACCATTTGCGCCACGTTCGGCATATATAGGTAGTCCTGCAGCGCACAGAGCTTCCATGTCACGAATGATGGTTCGATTCGATACTTCCAATTGCTCTGCTAGACTACGGGAGGTCATTTTACCACCATTTTGTAGTAGTAGTAATATGGTTAGCAATCGATCAGCTCGCAAATGAATAATCTCCTTCCCCCAAGTCCAATTTAAGCTCATTGTATCATACATATACGACAGAAGATGTCATATATGGTTTGCTAAACTACAGTTGTATTGATGAAATTTTAGGGATTAAATCATTGGGAGGTAAAGTTATGAATAATACGAACAAGAAACCTTTACAAGGTAAAATTGCTGTAGTAGCGGGCTCCACGCGAGGAGCGGGGCGGGGGATTGCAGTCATGCTGGGGGCTGCAGGTGCAACAGTATATTGTACTGGACGAAGCGTACGTGGACATCGTTCTGATTTGGATCGCCCGGAGACGATTGAAGAGACAGCAGAAATGGTAACTGCACATGGCGGAGTGGGTATCCCGGTTCGTACAGACCATACGGTTGAGAAAGAAGTTAAAGCTCTCTTTGATAGGGTGAACGAAGAGCAAGAGGGTGTACTCGATATCCTGGTTAACGATATTTGGGGCGGGGAATCTCTAACCCATTGGAATACACCATTTTGGGAACAACCCTTACAAGATGCATTACTTATGCAGGAACGTGCCGTTAAGACACATTTAATTACGAGTTATTATGGTGCCCCTATGATGGTCGAACGAAAACAAGGACTGATCATTGAAATAACCGACGGAGAGACCTACAACTATCGGGGTAATTTATATTATAGCTTGGCTAAAATTTCTCCTATTCATCTTGCTGCAGCTATGGCGGAGGAATTGCGTCCACATCATGTTACAGCTCTTGCCGTAACACCGGGTTTTCTGAGGTCAGAGCAGATGCTTGAGCATTTCGGCGTGGAGGAACACAATTGGCGAGATGCTGTACAACAGGAACCACATTATATTGAATCAGAAACACCATATTTTGTCGGGCAAGGCATTGCTGCATTAGCTGCTGACCCCAATGTATTTGCGAAAACAGGGCAAGTGCTGACGAGTTGGGGGCTGTCCGACCAATACGGCTTTAGCGATATTGATGGTCGCAGGCCGCATTGGGGAAACTATGCCAAGAAGCAGGGATTAAGCATTAACTAAGATTAAAATCGACTACCCCCGGGGCTGACTTGCATATCACGTTCAAATGCAACAATCCAATCACCCTGTGTTGCCGCATATCCTATATCGCCTTCGGCAACTAGTCCGTAAATATTTTTGACATCTAAGTACTCTTTACGTTCTCCATTGTCAAACTGCAGCGTGATGTAGTAGTAAGTGCGCGAAGAGTGCGTGGTATGCATGTTGTCGCCTGCATGGGTATGGGCATGGTTCTGAACGTCCATTCGTTTGGAGATAATGGTCGCATATATCGATTTTCGTGGTGAACTGGCATTGCTGACGTATCGTGCACCGCTTCGGATGATGCTAAAGATAATCAAGCCAAGTACGATAATGAAAAAGATCGGGAATAACGTGCTCATGAATTCAAAACCGCCACCACCAGGTGAAGGGAAACCTGACATCATTTTTCCTCCTTTATAACTTATGTCGATGATTGATTGCATAACTACAGTCTTCGTCGTTTGTTATTCTATTTTACGGTATAGAGTCTGATATGTTTCGGTAAAATATTAAAGTGTAATCCACTCTCAGTTACCCGGTACATTGTGAATAGATATAAAATATGTTAAACTGGTTTCAAATTTACTTGAACGGAGGGTTCCCCGTGTTATACATTAAATTCCGTTTTTCCACTTTGCGCGGCTAATTGAATAGTGCTCAAAGGCTCTGCTCCTGTGCAGGGTGAACGGGATTGGTCTGCTATGATAAGGGGAACTTTAGAATAGAATATACCGACTTGTTGACGTCGCTTACGGTAAGCGTTTATTACGCCGTAGGTCCGCCATTTTGTTGTTATCCCGTTTGCATTCTACACAGGCCTGCTGCCTGTGTTTTTATTTTTTTCTCTAGGAGGAATGCAGTTTATGGAACAATTAGAACAAAAAGCGATATTAGTTGGAGTTAATCTGAATCACCAGGAAGACTTCGAATATTCGATGGAAGAGCTGGCGAATTTGGCTGAGGCCTGTGATATTGAGGTCGTAGGAACGATGACACAAAATTTGCCTCGCGTAAATAAATCTCATTACATCGGTACCGGAAAAAGTGGTGAGGTATTAGCATTGCTGGAAGGGCAAGAGGGTAATCTTGTGATTTTCAATGACGAGTTGTCCCCTTCGCAAATTCGTAATCTTGAAGCTGATTTGCAGTGCAAGGTAATCGACCGGACGATTTTGATCCTCGATATATTTGCAAGAAGAGCGAAGACGAGAGAAGCTCAATTGCAGGTCGAGATTGCACAGCTTAAATACATGCTACCTCGCTTGATCGGGCTTCGTGAGTCGTTAGGTCGGCAGAGCGGGGGAGTTGGAACCAAGAACCGTGGTGCTGGTGAGACACGGCTTGAGCTGGATCGGCGCCGGATTGAAGAGAAGATCACGGTTATGAGCAAAGAGTTGGAGGTACTTGTATCCCATCGACAAACACAACGTAAACAACGTAAAAAAAATGATGTGCCCGTTGTTTCACTCGTAGGTTATACAAACGCAGGGAAGTCGACGATTATGAATGCGTTGATGGAGCAGTTCAGCACAGCTCCTGAGAAGCTAGTCCTTGAGAAAGACATGTTGTTCGCAACGCTGGAAACATCAGTACGTAACATTCCACAGCCAGACAATAAGTCTTTTCTACTCACGGATACCGTTGGTTTTGTCAGTAAGCTACCGCATCATTTGATCAAAGCATTTCGTTCAACACTTGAAGAAGTGGCTGAGGCGGATTTGCTCATTCATGTGGTGGATTATAGCAATCCAGAGTACGATCGTCTGATCGATATTACCATTCAAACCCTAAAGGAAATTGGAATTACAGACATTCCGACTCTCTATGCCTATAATAAATCTGATCTCACGGACAGACATATTCCTCAAGTTGAGGGAGATAAGATATACCTTGCCGCCAAACCACGAATCGGAATTCCTGAATTAGTGGAGGCGATTAGAGAACGAATCTTCAAAGATTATATCCGTTGTGATATGTTAATTCCTTATGATCAAGGGGCTGTTGTGTCTTATTTAAATGAGAGTGCACATATCCTGTCGACAGAATATGAAGAAGCAGGAACGAAAATAAGCATGGAGTGCAGATTGAGTGATTACGGGAAATATAAGCAGTATGTTGTTGAAGCAACAGAATAGTTGAATAAATACACGTAGAAAAAGGTCGTGGAGCAAGCACATGCAATGTGCGGCCCCACGGCCTTTTTTGATGTTAGGTCAGTATAGTTGGAAGGACGACTTGAAACAGAGCACCATCACCAGGTTCACTGTAGACGCTAATGCTGCCTCCATGGGCTTCGATAATGGAATGGGATATGGCGAGACCTAAACCAGCACCACCTTGCTTGCGTGTACGGGATGAATCACTGCGATAGAATCGTTCAAAGACATGCGGTAGATGCTCCTTAGGGATCCCCGGCCCGTTATCTTTAATCGTTAATTTGACCCGGTCCTTGTAACCAGACAAGGTAAGAGTAATCATTCCATCCTTAGGATCCGTGTGCTGGACTGCATTATGGAATAGATTCAGAATGACCTGTTTAATTTTATCAGAATCGTACATACCCGGCCTGCAAGAGTCTATTTTCAGTATGAATGTTCGGTCTCCTGCGAGGATTTGCAGACTTGGTTCCATTTCTGCGATAAGTTCATTTAAGTTAGTCTCGGTTACCTGAAGCTCCGGAGCACGATCTAATTTGGCCAGCATCAGCAGATCCTCTACAAGCTTCTTCATGCGTTTGGATTCCCCATGCATGCTGTTCAATGCGGCATTCAATTGCTCCGGTCTATCAACGGCACCACGTAAAAGTACCTCCACAAATCCGTGAATCGATGTAAGAGGGGTACGTAGTTCATGCGAAGCGTCGGCGATGAATCGTCTCATCTGCTCCTTTGCTTCCCGTTCAGCTTCAAAGGACTCCTCTAGTCGTTCAAGCATCCCATTAAATGATTTCGCTAACCGATCGATTTCGGATTGCCCTAGCGTGTCGGGAAACCTGTTATTCAAGTTGCCAGCATTGGTATCCTCAACCGTGCTAATCATCTGGTCAAGTGGGTTCAAAGTTCGGCGCAAAATCGGTAGGTATAGCATCAAACCTCCTGCGAGTGCGAGAAGTGAAAGGGATCCGAAAGTCATGAGTTGTCGCAGAGCCACTTCGCGTAGTGGGGCGGTGAGCGTACCCATTTGAATGATCCCGTTGTGGTTATCGGGTCCGCCAACAGCTGTACTCACGACGAGTTGTTCATTTCCATCGACGTCTTGAACTACGTGGTATACGCCTTGGTTCTCTTTGCTTGGCTTCTTAGTAACCTCAGCATAATCTTTGTCGGAAAGACGGGGGGACGGAATCCCATATTCATCTGTTAAGTCCGTAAAGCTTCCATCTTCACTTATATAGGCCATCGAGGTGCCGGGAAAGAAAAAGACAGGGCTTCTATTATACCCTCTATTATCAGGGGTCAATATATCGGAGCTTGGAACTCCTTCACCTCTTCGATCTAGGGAAGGGGGATTAATCCCAAACAGGTTCTTCGGTATGCTTCTCATTTGCGAAATCAATGTATCCGATTGATTGCGATATAGGAAGTCTTTCATCAGAACGTATTGAAACGATCCAATGAGAATGAGCAGTGCTGCCAAGATGAACAAGGAGCGAGAGAGCAATTGAAAGCGAAGCGAACGTGGAAACACGAGCCCCTTCAATCGATCGAACCATTTAATCTTCATGGCAGATCGACGCGATAGCCAGCGCCTCGTAGCGTTCGAATGAGTTTGTGCTCCTTGTCATTCAATTTCTCGCGCAGGGAACGGATGTATACCTCGACGATATTTTCCTCTCCCCCAAAATCATAGCCCCATACTTGATCTAGGATAGTGGTTTTGCTGAGTACAATACCTTGATTAATTACTAAATATTTAAGGAGCTCATATTCCGTTGGAGACAGCTCCAGCACTTGCTCCAGATAGGTGATCTCTTTCCTACGGTCATCAATGCGAAAGGGCCCCAGCATGACTTCCCCAAACAGAGCCGGAAATTGATTCCGTAACCGCGCTCCAATGCGGGCCAGTAGTTCTTCAAAACTGAAGGGTTTCACCACATAATCGTCGGCGCCAATCGTTAGCCCCTTTACGCGATCATCAACCTCATCTTTGGCTGTCAGCATAATAATGGCGATGTTACTCATATTTTTTTTCAAAAGTCGACAAACTTCCCACCCATCCATTCCAGGCATCATGACATCGAGTACCACAATATGAGGATGGAATTCTGCTGCCAAATTAATAGCACTCATCCCATCAATAGCAGTTCGTACTTCGAAGCCTTCATTAGCCAAACCAAATTCCAAGAATTGAAGAATATGTGGTTCGTCATCGACTAGCATAATTTTGATTCCTTTTGTGTTGTTCATATTATGGGCCTCCCAATTTGAAAGCTGCTTCTGCAAATTTATTATCTATGACCAGGCTGAGCGCCTGCTGAAGACTACCTGAGTGATGACTGAATGTCAGAATAAAATTCAAATTTTTCAGCTAAAGTTAAGCTTTCTTTCATGTAAGCTTCAGAAAATTGGATAACAATGGATATTGTTATCTCGATGAATGCTTTTGTCTACATTATGTAAGTTAAATTGTTTTTTATCAAACCTATATATTAGAGGAGTGGAAGATTAGATGGGCTTTGTTAAAAAGCATCGAGTGGATATCCCTATCGTTTTAACATTATTGTTAGCAGCATTCTTAAATGGATTCGGCATTTGGAGAGACCACTACGTAAATACATACTACACGACTGCCGTAGGCAGCATGCTTCAGAGCTTCCATAACTTTTTCTACGCCTCATTGGACTCAGCGGGGTCAGTAACAGTTGATAAACCACCGGTTACATTTTGGATTCAGAGTATCTTTGCCTATGTCTTCGGGCTTTATGGTTGGAGTGTAATTCTACCTCAGGCTTTGACGGGAGTAGGTTCAGTATGGCTCATTTATCTATTGATCAAACCTACATTTGGTCTTACCGCTGCCAGACTTTCGGCGCTCGTATTAGCTTGTACTCCTATTGTAGCTTCTGTAAGTAGAACGAATAATATCGACAGTATGTTAGTATTTGATCTTCTGCTTGGTACGTGGTTTTTATTTAGAGGAGTTAGAGGAAATAAGACTTGGAGTATACTTGGGGCTTTCGCTGTTATTGGTGTAGGATTCAACATGAAAATGCTTGAAGCTTATATGGTAGTACCTGCGTTTTATTTGTTCTATTTACTTGCTGTTAAACTGAATTGGAAGAAAAAATTAAGTATTCTTGCGGGTGCCACAGTTATGTTAATTGTGGTCTCGTTGTCATGGGCGGTCATAGTTGATTCAATTCCTGAAAATGAGCGTCCTTATATTGGCAGCAGCCAGACAAATTCCGTACTCGAGCTTGCTTTTGGTTATAACGGTATCGCCCGTTTGACTGGAAATAAAGGCGGCGGGGTTATACGAAGTGTATCCCATAGTGTTGAGGCAACGGTCCCATCGGTAGATGACAAGATGGATAAAGTGGAAGGTAGCGACGCAGCAGACAGTCGTACGAGACAATTTATTGGTAAGGAAGACGCGCCGCTGAATGAAACTACTTTAAGAGGAGGTACTCAACGAACGGAGTCTCCTTTTCCCGGGATTATGCAGGGTAATGGTTTTATAGGTGGAGGGGCAAATCCTAAAGGTTTCTCAAATGGTGGCGGTAATATATTTGGTACAGGTGAGAAAGGTGTGTTCCGGTTATTTCAATCGGGGTTATCTGGGCAAACGAGCTGGCTCATTCCATTTGCAGCCTGGGCTTGCATCGCCTTATTTAGTGGATTACGCAGAAATAATTTCACTCCAAGACACAAAGAAGGCTTATTTTGGCTCGCGTGGCTAATACCTGGAATGGCTTTCTTCAGTGTTGCCGGATTTTTTCACCAGTACTATTTGATCATGCTTGCTCCACCCGTAGCAGCGCTTGTCGGAGCGGGTTGGACTTCTCTATGGGAGTCTTTTTCGGGCAAAAGCGGATGGACTTCTTGGTTATTACCTACAGCGATTGTAACAACTGCGTTACTAGAATGGTATATCATCCAGCCATATGACGATACAATTGGTGCTTACTGGTCGATGGGGATACTTATCGCAGGGGTGCTAGCAGCAGGTTTGTTAATTGTAGTGAGAGGAAAGGGGCGAAATATCACTTACTGGTCTGCATTGATCGGTCTTCTAGTTCTACTCATTGGGCCTTTATTCTGGTCCGCTACACCGATCGTTTATGGCCAGAATAGCCAACTCCCTCAGGCAGGCCCTTCAAGATCTGCTGGACATGATGGTATGGGACTAGTAGGTGGTAAGGATTTTAGCATAGGAAAAGGAATCGGAAATGGGATAGGAATGGGTAACGTCTTTGGTGGCGGTGGTATGCCGGGGGGCAATTCGAGCCAAGGGGTGAATTCCGACTTGTTATCCTATTTGAAGGAGAACAATACGGGCGAAACCTATTTGTTCGCAGCTGCGAATTATGGAACGGCAGCCCCATATATCATTGATAAAGGGGAGCACGTCATTATTTTAGGTGGTTATTCTGGGTCAGACCCCGTGTATACTACGGACAAATTGGCGCATCTGGTGGCTAGCGGCCAAGTGAAATTTTTTATGATATCACAGGGAGGCCGTGGTGGTAGCTCAGAAATAACAGATTGGATTAAAGAACATGGGAAGGAAATACAGGTGAGTAACTCGACACTATATGAAGTGACATTAGGAAACTAAGGTGGACAATAGTAGAGGTTGTTCAAAAAGTCATCTTTTGATCACGAGGTAGAACAAGAGGCATATTCGACATCGAATCTTGGATTCAGCCGGGACTAGCATATGCTTTCGAAGTATGTTTCCTAAGGAAACATTTCAGGTGCTCACGTAGGTTTTGCCAGCGTATGCGTCCGTAGTCGTTTTCTCCGAAAACGTGTAGCTCTGCTCCTCAGCCCCTAGCATTATCCAACCTTCTGAGGCGTTTTGAAATAAACGCTACATCGTAAGCATAAGCTCTGGTGCTGAAAATCTAACTTTTTGAACACACACTATAAGGGAATTTTGTGAAAAATACTTAAATCTTTGCTGTTATCTTGATTGTCCATCTGAATCTGAGATATACTTTTCTAAGTTAATGACGAAAAGGAGAGTAATTAGATGGATAAAGTATTGATTTTCGGTCATAAAAATCCTGACACGGATACTATTTGCTCAGCTATAGCTTATGCGGACTTGAAGTCCAAGCTAGGTTGGAACGTTGAACCTGTTGCCTTAGGCAACGTTAATGGTGAGACTGCGTTTGCTCTGGATCGTTTTGGATTCCAAGCACCACGGGTCATCGAGGCAGCTGCTGGGGAGGTCAAAGACGTTATTCTAGTCGATCATAATGAACGCCAACAAAGCGTTGCTGACATTGATCAAGTTCGGGTCGTTGAGGTAATTGATCACCACCGTATCGCGAACTTCGAAACGAGTGGACCACTTTACTATCGTGCTGAACCCGTTGGTTGTACAGCAACAATCCTTAATAAATTGTATAAAGAAAATGGAATTAGCGTTCCTAGTAATATAGCTGGGCTTATGTTGTCTGCTATTATCTCGGATTCTCTCTTGTTTAAATCACCTACATGCACAGAGCAGGATGTTAAAGCAGCTCGCGAACTTGCGGACATTGCTGGTGTAAATGCTGATGAATATGGTTTGGACCTGTTGAAAGCAGGGGCTGACCTGAGTGACAAAACGATTGGGCAGCTTATCTCCCTTGATGCCAAGGAATTTGATATGGGTGGATCGAAAGTAGAAATCGCTCAAGTCAATGCAGTAGATGTAAATGATGTACTATCACGCCAAGCGGAGATTGAGTCTGCTCTGAACGAGATCATCGAGAGCAAAGGACTAGGTTTATTCCTCTTTGTCGTAACAGATATTCTTAACAATGATTCCGTGGGATTGGCTCTTGGTAAAGATGCCGCTGCTGTTGAACAGGCTTACGGCGTGAAATTGGCCGATAACAAAGCTATTCTTAAAGGCGTTGTATCCCGTAAATCGCAAATTGTTCCGGTACTAACGGATATTTTTAATAAGCGATAATTCAGTAGGTTAGAAGAAAGAGTCCTGATAACAGGTGATCCAAGTGGATCCTCTGATCAGGACTCTTTTTCATGTGAACGATTTTATGTTAAGAAGGATTAGCGGTTTCTGGGGTGAGTGCAGGAAGTGGTTTATGTTTGAATATCGGAATAAGAATGATCGCACCCACGAGCATCACAATCCCGGAAACGGCGAAGATTTCGACTAGCGGGAAGAACTTTTTGAGTACACCAGCTAAAGACATCATAATAACCATCATTCCCATAAACATCGGGCTCAGTACGCCGTTAACACGGCCTACATAAGAGTGCTCTGTCCACTGAAGGATCATCGTATTAATACCGATTTGGATGCAGGGCATAGTCAGACCATTAATGAACTGCAAAGTTAAAGTTAATGGAACACTGGTGGAGAAGCCCATACCCACGATACATACAGCACTAACCGCTATACCAAAAGCCAGCAACATCTGGGGAGCAAACTTTTTAGCGAGTGTTACGATGGCGGCGCCTCCGATTAACATGGCGATTCCATTGATCATCATCAGGAACTGCAGGAATTCTTTTGGTTGACCTAACCGTTCCGTAACAACGAATAAGGATAATGTCTGAATCGTACCTATGGAGAACCCTGCAATCGCAAATGTAATTCCAAGTACCTTCAATACTGGACTACGCCATACATAGAGGAAGCCATCGGCTAGTTCGCGTAACAATTTGGATTTCTGTTGATCTGGATGTTTCTGTACTTCCACATCAGGAGGTAGTCGGAATAATACTACTGCAGATAATAAGAAAGCGACACCCATAACGCCTATCGAAATTTTGATTCCGAATTGATGGTATGAGAATATACCGAGTGATGGGCCAAGCACCATGAAGATGGCAACTAATGACTGGAATAAGGCCATCCCTTGCTGTAATTTCTCGGGATGAACATGTTGCTTAAACAGCTTCATGACGGAAGGCTGCGAGAATTGCGATAGGATAGCTGAGACAAATGTTGCAAAATAAACGGCTTCCCATGATCCATACAATAGAGTGAGTAGCACTGCGAATACTGAAACCGCGGACAGAAAATCACACCAAATCATGGTCCTCTTCGGTTTCCAACGGTCTGCAAAGGCCCCTCCGATAAACGAGAATACGAAGATTGGAGCAAATTCTACTACAGAAATAAGTGAAATGGCCAGAGGGTCATTGTTAGTCTGATCCGTTACAAACATGAGGATAGCAAAGTTTCTAACCCAAATACCAATCTGTAGAAAGATATTCGAAATAAGGACCGTTTGGTAGAACCGATTACGAAATAAACTTTCAGAAACGGGTGAAGCATTTTCATTACTGGACATGGAAATCTCCCTTCAATATGGTCTTCTCTCTTGTTATAATTCTCCATAATATACATTAGATTAATGTAGTACCTTTGTGAAGTGAAAAATTTTATTTAAATGTTTACTACTAAAACTTGAAGCATATGTACCCGGTGAACATGTTATTAACAGTTTATTTAATAAGGAAGCGTGACAACAGCGGCTCAAGATGTATTCTTCCTCCGTCTCAAGCCCTAGCTCCTTTTATGTAAATTGCCAAAAAAAACAGTATCCCCTAAAGGACATCTAGGGAGTACTGTAATTTATTGCTTCCATCCTCATATATTTTACTGTAATTTGAAGCGTTCCAGTTGGTCCCAAAGTTGTTCCTGGCGGAGGATCTCTGACTGTTTTGGACCGATGAGATCGAAATGGGGAAACGGAGAACGATGATGAATATGCTCAGGTGGAAGGTCGTGCTCGGTACACCATGATGCAAGGCGCTGCAAATCTGAACAACCTACCTTGGTTACAGTAGTTATTCCAGGAAAACGGGGATCTAGCCAAAAATGAGTCAAAAAAGCAATTTCCCCTCGGGACACGGCCTCTTTCCAGGCTTGAAGTTCTTCTCTTTTGACGCCAAAAGCCATAATTTTATTCTCATCCTTTAACATGCAAATTATTTATGAATTCCTCTCCATAGAAAGGATACGATTCCTTCAGCCGCTTCCTCCGGGGATGCAAATAATTTCTCATCATCGGTATATTTACGTTCCCCAACCTTTAGCATGGACACAAAAATATGAGCGGCTAGTACAGGATTGTCGCATACGATTTCATTATTTTTGCTGGCAGAATTAAAGCCCTCCTGCAATCGTTGAAATAATGCATTTTCATGTGCGATCAATTGTTGGTGCTGTTCTATTGTTAAATGGTGTTTCACTTTTTCAAGCATTCCATCCATATGGACCTGAGGGACCTTTAAGTAGTTTGTTGCAACATGAATCAATCGATTGTAGAAGCTGCCGGGTTGCTCTAGAAGTACTCTGATTCGTTCGTCGACACGGGATAGCACCTCGATCATCGAAGCTACGAATAAGTCTGTCTTGGTTGGAAAGTAATAATAGACCGTTGCTTTAGTTACACCAGTTTGCTTAGCAACCTCATTCATTGAAACGGATTCAAATCCTTTTTCCATGAAGAGTTTGGAGGCGTTAAATAAAATATGTTTGGAGGTAGGCAAGCCTTCCTGCTGTACGGGAGGCCTTCCCAGGGGCCGTTTGTTTAAGGGCTTCATCCGATCACCTCTATACCTAGTACTAACGAATTATTATATCATAAGCTATTTAAAGAGGACAAAACACGGCGTTGGATAAAAAAATATTTTTATGTGATTGATAATTAACCATCCGGTATATATAATTAATAAAGTGATATATGTCACTCTCAAAAAAAAGAGAAATGGGAGATGGGAAAATTAATGGCTAACTTACTGGAGAGTATAAGCCACTTTGTTGCTGGGAAAAGGACAAAATGGATTACGCTGGTCGTATGGATATTACTTACAGGGGTGCTCAGTGTAGCATTGCCGGGAGTCAATCAGAAAGAAGATAACAATGCTGCAAACCTTGATTCCCAGCAGCCATCGGTGCAAGCAACATTATTGGCTGAACAGGAGTTTCCAAGCGAAGCTGGTTTACCGGCGTTACTCGTATGGAAAAGGGATGGTGGACTCCTCGATGAGGATTATGAGAATCTGCAGAAATTAACAGCTTACTTCACACAGAATCCAGTGGAAGGGCAGAAATTGGTGGTGCCTTTTGATCGTATTCCTTTACCTGCACTGAAACAGCAGGCTTCCGAGGATGGCTCAGCTATTGTCTTACCTTTCTTTTTCGATAAGAGCACGGATTCTGACCAGATTAAGGCTGGAGTGGCGAAGATTCAGGAGCAAGCGAAGGCTGAATTTGGGAGTGATCCATTCTCGGTTAAGCTTGACGAACAAGGACAGTTATCCGCTCGTGTATCTGGTCCCGCTGGCGTCTCACTTGATGCAGTAGGTTTATTCTCTAATGCAGATGTGACACTACTCATGGCTACGGTATTATTGGTGTTGGTACTGTTGCTGTTAATTTATCGATCTCCCATTTTGGCTATTATACCTTTAATTGCTGTAGGTTTTGCATATGGAGTGACTAGCCCTATCTTAGGGAAAATGGCTGATTTGGGCTGGATCACAGTGGATTCACAAGCAATCTCGATCATGACCGTCTTGCTGTTTGGTGCGGGAACGGACTATTGCTTGTTCCTAATATCGCGATTCAGACAACTATTAAAAGAAGAAGACGACAAAACAAAGGCTCTGGTAAGAGCATTCAAGGACTCATCCGGTGCCATTGCGATGAGTGGATTTACCGTTGTCATGGCATTACTTGTATTGTTATTCGCTAAGTATGGAGCTGTACATCGCTTTGCTATACCGTTTAGTCTTTCGATATTGATCATGGGCATTGCGAGCCTTACCTTGGTTCCCGCATTGCTGGCAATCTTCGGAAGGGTTTCTTTCTTCCCGCAAATTCCCCGTACACCAGAGATGGAGGCTGAACGAGCACGGGAGAATGGGAAGACTCAGCCCAAGATCGTCAAATCAAATAAAAAAGTCGGCAATTGGATCGGTAAGATTGTTACAAAAAGACCGTGGATGGTTGTAGTTGTTACTTTAGTGCTGCTTGGAGCTTTTGCTATGAATACATTCCGCATTGAATATACTGTGGATATCATGTCTTCATTTCCCGAAGAAAGTCCCTCCAGAGAAGGATTCGCGGTTATAGCAGAAAAATTCACCCCTGGGGAACTGGCACCAGTTAAACTTATGGTAGATACGCAAGGTAGTGAAGTTCCTCTTAAGGAAGCTTTCTCTGATCTACCTTATCTCAGCAAAGTGTCAGATATCACACAAGGAAAGAACAATAGTAATATTCACGCTGTAGACTTAGAATTTAGTATGAATCCCTATTCCAATGAAGCGATGAAGCATATTCCTGATATACGAAGTGTTGCGGTGCAGGTCTTGAAGGATGCAGGCATAACATCACCGGAGGATAAAGTTTGGGTCCAGGGACTAACTTCAACCCAGTATGATACGGAGGAGACGAATGCACGTGATCAACAGGTGATTATTCCGATCGTAATCGGTTTGATCGCAATCTTGCTATTAGTCTATCTACGGTCGATCATTGCGATGATTTATTTGATTTTGACCGTCGTATTATCGTACTTCTCGGCTCTTGGCTTAGGGTGGTTTGTTCTTCATGATGTAATGGGTGCCAGTGCGATTCAGGGTCTCATTCCTCTATATGCTTTCGTATTCCTCGTTGCATTGGGTGAGGATTATAACATCTTCTTGATCTCTAGTATCTGGAAGAAGAGAAAGAGCATGCCGCTCAAAGAAGCCATTCGTGAAGGCGTGTCGGAAACGGGAGGAGTCATCACCTCGGCGGGCTTGATATTGGCAGGTACTTTTGCTGTCCTAGCCACACTGCCGATTCAGGTATTAGTACATTTTGGTACGATTTGCGCCATCGGTGTATTGCTAGATACATTTATTGTCCGTCCACTGCTCGTTCCGGCAATAACGATGTTGTTAGGTAAATGGGCGTTTTGGCCGGGAACGGCAGAAGGAAAGGCTCAGAGAGTTGAACATAGCCAAGCTAAATAATTGCGTTCATGTAGAGAGCTCCGGAAATCATTAGATTCCGGAGTTCTTTTGTGAATGGATATGTTAAATTCTAATGTTGAAATTCGACCATAAGAAAACCACCTTGGTGAAAAGGTGGTTTATTAAGCTTTCGTTCCCCATGAGTGGAATGAGCCGCATAACTTAAATTATTAAAACTTACGTTTATGATAGGGGATACCATCGCCATCTTCACAATAGGATTTGAGACTATAAAGGAAAATAGCCCAGTTGTAGTTACAGGAGCGATAAAATGGTGTTACTTCTTTCCAGTTCGTATGACGCAAAGTAATAAAAGACTTCCCGTTCTTCTCTTGAATATCAAAGGAAATAATCGTACCAATCCATTCTGAATCTGAATCTATACACTGCCAAACGACTTTTTTATTAGTGATCAATTCCTCTATTCTCATCTTAGTTATGTCATTGCTGCCAAATCGAAATTCATTAATAAAGCCAATTTGATTATTAATAATGAGTTCATTGGTCCATATTTCCGACAGTCCTTCAGCGGTGGTTAATGTTTCATATACCTTCGACGCTGGTACATTTACGGTTTGCAAGTGCTCGATATTTGCCATACCTTACTCCCTTCTAACTGCAATAATTTATGTTTGATGCTAGCCTAAGTTTGGTATTCGTGTCGGTTACAGTAAACAGGCACGATTTGATCAACATATTTTTCTTATTCGATGAGGTATTCTCGTATTCCTTCTCCTCGTTCGTTGCAGAGGGGGATTTGTAAGGTCACTTCAGTTCCTTTAAATCCATGGGTAAATCATCTCCGAACAGTGATATTGCCCTTATTATAGGACGTTCGTTCGTAGCTTCGAATATCAACAATAACGTTTAACATAACCTTGTGAATAAAAATAGGCTTGCAAAACTAATGCCATTAGTTTAAATTAAAGCTAATGGCATTAGTTTATTAGGAGGCGAGTATAAAATGAGAATCATTCAAAAGGGAAACCTAATTCAATTATCATTTCTCCCGCGGCTTTTTCCTGTTAATTGTTACTTAGTTGAAGAAGAAGAGGGGGTGACGTTGATTGATGCAGCGCTACCTTACAGTGCGAAGGGGATTGTTCAAGCGATTAACAATATTGGTAAACCTCTAACACGTATTGTTCTTAGTCATGTTCATGATGATCATGTTGGTTCACTTGATGCATTAAAGTCCCAATTCCCTGAGGTCCCAGTATACGTTTCATCGAGAGATGCGAGGTTGATGGAAGGGGATGCCTCACTCGATCCTAATGAAGCCCAGACTCCTATCCGTGGAGGTGTGCCCAAAGCACTTCAAACCCGTCCTGATGTACTCATTGCAGACGGTGACGAAATTGGCTCACTTTTAGTCATTGCAACCCCAGGTCACACTCCAGGATCAATATCATTGCTGGATCGTCGGAGTGGTGCATTGGTGGTAGGCGATGCGATGCACACTCGCACAAGTGTTGCAGTCAGTGGCACGATGACTCCATGGTTCCCCTTCCCGGCTCTGGCTACATGGAATAAACAAGAGGCGCTTGCGAGCGCTCGTAAGTTCATTGCGTTGCAACCAACGTTATTGGCTGCTGGACATGGCAATATGATAATGAACCCTAAGCACTCCATTGAGAAAGCGATCAAGATAGCAGAGCGGAAATTCGGAGCTGTCAAAGAAGAAGGGACTCATCATCATGTCACCTAGAGCCGGACTTAATGCTGATTTGATTCTACAAGCCGCCTTAGAAATTGCTGATCATCAGGGCATAAGTGCCGTAACCTTATCGTCCGTAGCGCAAAAGTTAGGAATTCGTTCACCTTCTTTATACAATCATGTCAATGGACTGGATGAACTTCGAAGAAGGATAGCTACCTATGCTCTTGAGCAATTGTATACTCGTATTGTCGCAGCTACAGAGGGTCTAAGTGGTGAAGAGGGGATTCGAGCGTTTGCTACTTCATATATCAATTATGCCTTTGAGCATCCTGGCTTGTATGAAGGAGCTCAAATCACTGCTGATCAAAGAGATGATGAATTTAGCCGGGCGAGCGAGGCCCTTGTTCATCTAGCAATTCAATTACTGAGTGACTACTCGCTTAGTGAACAAGAAGCATTATATGCTGTTCGTGGACTACGGAGCCTTATTCATGGGTTTGCATCACTGGAGCGGTTAGGTGGTTTCGGTCTTCCATTTGATCTGCTGGACAGCTTCCACTTCAACTTAAACGTCTTTCTAGCTGGATTGGGACGTGGTTGACAGTGATTTTGACTCTGTGATACTTTAGTTCTGAACTTACAGGGAAGTCAGAGATAACTGAGGTGAACTGAAGATGGCCAAAAAGAAAACACGTCATGTAGCTCCCGTTGCTTCTGAGGATAAACCAGCTACGTTAAAAGATTTACTCAGTGCCGATGTACTCAGCAAGCTGAAAGAGACGGCGGCGGATATGAAGCGGGAAGAAGAACAGCGTAAGGAGCAAGCTCGGCTCAAAGCTGAGGAAGAACGCAAGGCAAAGCAGAAGCAGTTGGATAATAACTTCGAGCATTTGTTAAGTACTAGTGATATGGACTGGCATAAATACAAATAAAACGAAAAGCTCCGTGCGGAGCTTTTTTTCTGTTTTCTTTTGTGCAGAACGAGGACATTTCTCTATTAGCTACGGTATTATGAGTCATTTTATTGTATGATGAGAAAGAATAAGGTATTTTGATAGGGCTACAGTGTCATGATGACAATAAAATAATATAATAAATACATCTAAGCTCAATGTAATGTTCTATCTAGAACAAATAATAAGTACGAAGGTGGATGAGTTTTTAATTTATGAGTAAATTTAAAAAAGACTATATCATAATGATGGACGATATCGTGCGTGAAGGGGATCCTATCCTCAGAACGGTTACAGAGCCAGTTAGTATTCCGCCGAGTGAAGAAGACAAAGAGGAAATGGCGTCAATGCTGCTCTTTCTGAAGAACAGTCAAGACCCTGAACTTAGCAAAAAATATAAGCTCCGCGCAGGCGTAGGCTTGTCTGCTAATCAGATTGGCCTGAATAAACGCATGTTCGCAGCGTTGTTAACAGATGATCAAGGGGATGATCAAGAAATTGCTCTGTTCAATCCCAAAATCATTAGCCACTCTGCAGCCATGGTATATATACCGGAAAGTGAAGGCTGTCTCTCCGTAGATCGGCCGATCCAAGGTTTTGTTCCCAGGTATGAGAAGGTGCAGATTAAGGCCTGGAATGCGGAAGGTAAAGAAGTTAAGTTGCGTTATAAGGGTTTTGATGCGATCGTCATGCAACATGAAATCGACCATTTAAACGGAATTATGTTCTACGACCGGATCAATAAAGAGAATCCGTTTAAGCTTCCAACTGGAGTACAAATCGCAAGCTTATATTAATAAAAATAATTGTAGTTGAACATGGAGGATTCCTATATGAATACACAATCGATCGTAGCTAAAGTAGATCATACTTTGTTAAAGGCTGAAGCGAAGAAAGAAGATATCATAAAGCTAGCTCTAGAGGCTAAAGAATACGGATTTGCTTCTGTCTGTGTAAACCCAGTATGGGTGAGTACGGCAGCAGAAGTACTAAAGGATACACCTAAGGTGAAAGTATGCACGGTGATTGGGTTTCCACTCGGCGCATCGGCTCCCAAAGTGAAGGCGTTCGAAACGGCGCAGGCTATTCTTGACGGGGCAGGGGAAGTTGATATGGTCATTAACATCGGTGCATTGAAGGCCGGCGATGATGAACTAGTTGTTCAGGATATGATCGGTGTAGTGAAGGCAGCAGAGGGCAAAGCACTCGTGAAAGTCATTCTTGAGACATGTCTACTTACCTCTGAAGAAATTGTTCGTGCATGTAGATTGGCTGTATCGGCCGGCGTTGATTTTGTGAAAACATCGACTGGTTTCTCAACAGGTGGAGCTACAGTTGAGGCCGTGGCTTTGATGGCAAAGACAGTTGGTCCTGGTATTGGAGTGAAAGCTTCGGGAGGCGTTCGGACGACCGAGGATGCGTTGGCGATGATTGAAGCAGGCGCAACCCGGCTTGGAACTAGTGCGGGCGTAGCCATTGCGCAAGGACTAAGCGGCGAAGGGAATTACTAAGATTTCATTGGACAAAGCTAGCCCTGATAAGATAATATGGGAAAAATGATCCTGCCGGAAACGGTAGGATTTTTCTTTTTTTTATAATTCGCATAGGATTTATCGGATTTACTATTTCCAAATGACCAAATATGTGAGAGAATATACAAAACATAAAAATCCAATGATATCCATCTATTCTAAGGAGGAATTGTCCATGTCTGAAGAACGTAAACTTGCGCTAGAAACTCTCGCGGTCCACGCGGGTCAGGAAATTGATCCCACTACATATTCACGGGCCGTACCATTGTATCAAACAACATCCTATGGATTTCGGGATACTGAGCACGCTGCGAATTTGTTTGGGTTGAAGGAATTCGGAAATATTTATTCCCGTATTATGAATCCAACCAACGACGTGTTTGAAAAACGTGTTGCGGCGCTTGAAGGCGGTGTTGGTGCACTTGCTACATCTTCTGGTCAGGCAGCGATCACTTTCTCTATTCTTAATATTGCAGGCGCGGGAGATGAGATCGTCTCATCGACAACACTGTACGGCGGTACTTATAACTTATTCTCCACGACGCTTGCGAAGCTAGGCATTAATGTGAAGTTTGTTGATTCCTCAAATCCTGAGAACTACCGTGCGGCTATTACGGACAAGACAAAGGCATTATATGCGGAGACTATTGGAAATCCTAAAGGTGATGTGCTTGATATTGAAGCAGTCGCGGCGATTGCTCATGAACATGGTATTCCGTTGATCGTAGACAATACGTTCCCAAGTCCATACTTGCTGCGTCCAATTGAATTTGGTGCAGATATCGTTGTTCATTCTGCAACGAAATTTATTGGTGGTCATGGTACGTCGATTGGTGGCGTAATTGTAGATAGTGGTAAATTTGATTGGACAGCGAATGATAAGTTCCCGGGACTCACGAGTCCGGATCCAAGTTACAATGGCGTCGTGTATACGGACGCAGTTGGACCACTAGCATATATCATTAAAGCTCGCGTGCAATTACAACGTGATCTGGGTGCTTCATTAGCACCGTTTAATGCCTGGTTACTTCTTCAAGGGCTAGAGACTTTGCATCTACGTGTAGAACGTCATAGTGAGAATGCACTTAAAGTGGCGAAATATTTGGAAGCTCATGACAAAGTAGAGTGGGTTAGTTATGCTGGACTCCCAAGCCACGCATCCTATGATTTAGCGCAAAAGTATTTGCCAAAAGGTCAAGGAGCGATTCTGACTTTCGGTATTAAGGGTGGCGTAGAAGCTGGACGTAAGCTGATTGAGAATGTGAAGTTGTTCTCTCACCTTGCTAATGTCGGGGATTCCAAATCACTCATTATTCACCCTGCTAGTACGACACATTTACAACTTTCTGAAGAGGAACAATTATCAGCTGGTGTTAATCCAGAATTGATTCGTCTGTCTATCGGCACGGAGTCAATCGATGATATTATTTATGATCTAGAACAGGCAATTGCAGCTAGTCAAGCGTAGTTGGTGCGAGAATAACTAAGCTAATGAATAAGAGTCGCTGATAGGGATATATGAATCCCTGCTCAGCGACTTTTTTTGTTTTTATTGAAAGAAATTGTCACCAAAACATCTTTGCCAGCACATATTTACAGCAGTAAGAAAAAGGTTTAGAATAAAGCTAAAGTTTCACTAAGGAAAAATTATTGTCCTAGTACAACAATGATTATCGTTCTCAATTACATGCTGCTCCGGGTATTCCCGGGGCGGCATGTGTCATTTTCAGGGTATTAACAATAGTATTCATTCTCAATTAGCTATTACAAAAAGGAGGAGTTTTGAAATGGAAGCTGTACACAAAGCTATGCCTGCTACTCAGAAATCGGCGAATCAACCAGGTCCGAAACGTCGCCCCCGTTTTTCTTTACTTGCCCTGTTACGCCACCGGGAGATGTTGTTAACGATATGTAGTGGGGGATTAATGCTGGCTGCTTGGGGGATTGGAAGTTGGTCACAAATGTTCTCAGTGCTACTGTATATAGCGTCTTATGTGCTAGGGGGATATTTGAAGGCTAAGGAAGGTCTGATCACTTTATTTAAGGATCGCGATCTGGACGTTAATCTACTGATGATTGCTGCAGCGCTAGGTGCTGCCTCTATAGGTTATTGGAATGAAGGTGCGATGCTCATTTTTATCTTCGCGCTTAGCGGTGCAATGGAGTCTTTTGCCAGTGAGCGAAGTCGTAAGGACATATCGGCCTTGATTGCATTAAAACCAGAGACGGCGCTTCGGGTTGAAGGGGGCGGAATGAAGCAGGTTACCGTGGAAGAGTTATGTGTCGGAGATTTACTTCTGGTGAGACCTGGTGAAGTTATTCCAGCCGATGGTTTCATTCAAAGTGGAGGGTCATCGGTAAATCAGGCAACCATCACAGGCGAATCGATCCCGGTAGATAAAAGGCAAGGTGACGGCGTATATGCTGGTACGCTGAATGGTGAAGGTGCGCTATACGTGGAAGTTACGAGCCCAGCTGAAGGTACTCTTTTTGCAAAGATCGTTGCTCTAGTAGAGCAGGCTCAGAATGAGACGCCTCAAACGCAAAGACTTATTAAGCGCTTGGAAGGTGTCTATGCAAAGGGGGTAGTCCTTGTAACGATAGGGCTCATCATCTTGCCAGTACTCCTCCTAGATTGGGCTTGGTCAGTGGCTTTCTATAAAGCCATGGTATTTCTAGTTGTGGCATCTCCTTGTGCGATCGTCTCATCCGTCATGCCTGCCATGTTGTCGGCGATGTCCAAAAGCGCTAGACGCGGTGTGCTCTTTAAAGGTGGCGTACACATGGATCATTTGGGAGTTACCAAGGTCGTTGCGTTTGATAAAACAGGAACGCTGACAGCAGGTTTACCCGTTGTGACGGAGCTGATTCCGGCTGATGGTTATGAGCGATTAGAATTACTTTCGGCTTGTGCTGCTGCGGAAAATCTGTCGGAACATCCACTTGCTCGTGCTATTGTGAGAAAGGCAGAAGAGGAAGGCCTAGAAATCAAGACAGCTGAGGAATTGCAAGCCCTAACGGGCTGGGGAATTGAGGCTCGTATTGAGGGGACGATATGGCGTATCGGTAAAGCGGATGAGAATGATCCAAGCTTACCTGAAGCGTTGAGACACAACCTTCATTTGTTGGTGAATGACGGCAATACAGTGTCTGTAATTCAATGTGGTGACAAGTATGCTGGATTGATTGCCCTAAAAGATACGATTCGCCCACAGGCTAAGGCGGCACTTTCCAAGTTGCATAAGCTTGGTGTAACAACGGTAATGTTGACGGGAGATCGTAGCGGAACCGCCCAGTCTGTTGCTAGAGAAGCAGGTATCGATTTGGTATATGGAGACCTCTTACCTCAGGATAAGTTGAATCACATTGGTGAGTTACGTGCTAAATACGGTCACGTCGTCATGGTAGGAGATGGCGTAAATGATGCACCTGCACTGGCAGCGGCCACGGTAGGGATGGCAATGGGGGGAGGAGGTAGTGGAGCCGCGCTAGAAGTGGCGGATGTGGTGCTAATGAATGATGATTTAGAGCGAGTTGCAGAGACCATCGATCTAGCACGAAGAGCACGAAGAATCGTGAAGCAGAATTTGATCTTTGCTGCCAGTGTCATCACACTCCTCATTATAGGGAACTTTGCGCAAAACTTACCATTGCCGCTTGGGGTTGTAGGACACGAAGGTAGTACTATTCTTGTTATCCTAAATGGATTACGTCTATTGCGCTAACTTTAACAATTAGCTTCATCAATCCTTCATTTAATATTCATAGAACCCTGCTACTACGAATGTTGACAGTATTCACTCTATTAAACATAATTAAAGTAGATTCCAGTGAATTCCCCTGAAGGAGGATTTTATATATGTATAAATCAATTATTATCGGTACGGGACCAGCGGGTCTTACAGCAGCGATCTACTTGGCACGGGCTAACTTGAACCCGCTTGTGATTGAAGGACCACAACCAGGTGGACAACTGACTACCACAACTGAGGTAGAGAACTTCCCTGGGTTTCCTGAGGGAATTATGGGTCCAGAATTGATGGATAATATGCGTCAACAGGCTGAACGATTCGGAGCAGAGTTCCGCACAGGATGGGTAAATAGCGTAGACATGAGTCAGCGTCCATTTAAACTACAGGTCGAAGGTCTTGGCGAATTGGTTACGGAAACGTTGGTATTATCAACCGGGGCTACTGCAAAGTATCTAGGCATTCCGGGAGAACAAGATAATGTTGGACGTGGTGTGAGCACATGCGCTACTTGTGATGGTTTCTTTTTCCGTAACAAGGAAATTATCGTCGTAGGCGGCGGAGATTCTGCATTAGAAGAAGCGGGCTTCTTGACTCGCTTTGCATCGAAGGTGACGCTAGTACATCGCCGGGATGAAATGCGTGCATCTAAGATTATGCAAGATCGTGTTCGTGGTAATGAGAAGGTTGAGTGGGCTTTGAACCGTACACCAATTGAAGTTCTTACGGATGAGAAGGGTGTTACTGGACTCAAGGTTCGTAACAACGATACAGGCGAAGAAGAGATTATTAACGCTAGTGGTGTATTCGTTGCGATTGGTCACCATCCGAATACGGGTTTCCTTGGTGGGGCAATTGATACGGATGAGAATGGCTATATTATCGTGAAGCCAGGCACATCCGAGACCAATGTACCGGGAGTATTTGCTTGTGGTGATGTTCAAGATACTCGTTATCGTCAAGCGATTACTGCTGCAGGTAGTGGATGTATGGCCGCTATCGATTGTGAGAAATATATTGAGAACCTAGAGCATGAAGCTGTGGCATCTTCCGTTTAATAGTCAATAGAAGGAAGGGAGCATCACCGTGGAAAATGTTATCGTATATACAAGCACTAACTGCCCTCATTGCCGTCAAGTCAAGAGCTTTTTGAGCGAGAAAGGCGTATCTTATGAAGAGCGTAATATCGAGCAAAATGATGAGTTTGCTCAACAGGTATGGGATATGGGATTACGCGCAGTACCGGTTACGCTGATTGGTGAACACCGCATCATGGGGATGAACAAACTCCAGTTTGAAAAAGCACTGGTTGAGTAAGTAACACAGGCAAGCTAAAAAAGAGCCCATATGGGCTCTTTGCAAGGAGAGCAGATCACTTGATCTGTTCTCTTTTTTTCTGATATTTAGATTAAGTAGCATCTAGTGAAATAGCCCGGCGACAAGCTGGAACACGAAATAACTGACGACACCGCCACCAATTAGAGTGAATCCGGCTTTCTTTTTTCCTTGGAATAAGCGTAGGACGCCTAGACTTATCATAGGGGCGATTATCAGTACACAGCACATGACAGTAACAAACAATTGGACGGAAATATCGGAAGTATCCACAATGGTCATAGCGTTGTCTCTCCATTCTTACCAAATAATCAAATGCTATGATAAAAATCACATAAAATCATATTATTTATTATACCTAAATCTAGGTCAATTGGTAGGAGATTGATTGAGAAAATAAGGCAAATTTACGTCATTTTTAGAAGTTTCCATTCGTTTTTTGCTTGAGCGGAATGATTCGTGTTACCTCGACAAAACTAGAAACCTTCTGCAATATTGGCTGTGATACAATGAGCTAAATGGAAGCTTGGACGATGTGTAGCTGTCTACTGTTGCTAGGGAGGACGACCAACGAGAGAAGGGGGCTAAGGTGATGAGACTGAGATTTCATAAACGCTGGCTTATAGTGGGATTTATCGGTGTCACCTTATTTGGATCGATCCCACCCGGATGGGGAGTTGTTGAAGTGCATGCTGCTGCAGACATAGCATCTGTAACCTCTTCTTTACAAATTCAAACGAAACTAGCAGAGGGGATGGCAATACGTCAAACCTCCATAGCGTTCAAATACAAGGGTTCAACGAAAAATATAGAAAACATGTTGAAACAAGCGATGAATGGAGCGCTCGATAAGGATCCTTATACGAAATACATCGTGGATCGTTATGCTTATTCCTGGCGCGGTACCGCGGGCTACGCGAAGATTTCGGTACAAATCACATATCGTGAGACGGCAGAGCAATCGGCTTATGTGAATGAGAGAGTCCGCACTATATTGAAGGAAATTATTGGGCCTAATATGAACGATCACCAAAAGGTTAAGGCTATACATGATTATGTGGTGATGAATTTGAAATATGACGAGAATTTACAGCGTTATACGGCATATGAAGGATTACGTACGGGTGAAGCGGTTTGTCAAGGCTATACACTCCTAACCTATAAGCTCTTGAAAGGCGCAGGGCTGGAGAACTTGATTGTTGAGGGAACGGCTGGAGGACAACTTCATGCGTGGAACTTAGTCTTATTAGACTCCAAGTGGTATCACATCGACACGACTTGGGACGATCCGATCAGGGATTCTTTAACTGGAATCAGGTATACGTATTATCTTAGAACGGATAAGCAGATGAGAAGCGATCATACATGGACCAAGAACTATCCTGCGGCAACATCCACATATAAAGAAATCCTCCACAACTTGATCAAGAAGGGCGGGAAAGTAACTGCCTTCTATCAAGAACTGGAGGAAGATCTGGGATACAATTTATATAATGATGATGCTATTATTAGCAATTCAACAGGACTACAGTCCAAAGTGAAACAAGGCCTTAAAAAGAACAAACGCACGGTTACCATAAGATATTCCGGCAAGGAACAGAAATTGCTTGAAGACCTTGGCGGCTTATACACGTTGAATATAAAGAACATCAGCTATCTTATGGAACCGCTTGAAGGAACCGATGATTGGCGAGTCGAGATTCATTGGGATCTGAAATAGAGCTCCCTATCTAGCGCCTAGGAGGGCCATCAAATTGACATTCTTTAAGCGGAATCATTTTACTTTTCTTGCTCCATTTATAACCGAGCCAGAGGATCAGAAATAACGGAATGCTGAGATAAGTGACGATAAGCCCGTACCAGTCAATGGAACCTCCAGTGAAGGCGGGCATACTCTGACCAAGAATAACGACAAAGCACAGAACGAAGGCAAAGATAGGTCCAAATGGGAACCAACGTGCCCGGTAAGGGAGATCGTTCAGATCAAGGCCTTGGGCGACATAAGCTCTCCGGAAGCGATAATGGCTTATGGCAATGCCGAGCCAAGTGATAAAACCACACATCCCTGAGGCATTTAATAGCCAGGTGTAGACGACTCCATCGCCGAATAGAGAAGCTAAAAATGCTGTCATACCAACTAAAGTGGTCATAAGTAGAGCATTCATTGGAATACCATGGCGATTAAGCTTACCTAGAAATTTAGGTGCTTTACCACGTTTTGCTAGCGAATAGAGTACCCGTGATGAAGCATACATTCCTGAATTACCAGCAGATAGTACCGAGGACAAAATGACAGCGTTCATGACCGAAGCTGCAAAGGCTAGACCGGCTTTTTCAAATACGAGCGTGAACGGGCTAACTCCGATATTCTCGATTCCATCTTTGAGTAAGTTGGGATTGGTATACGGAATCAACAGACCGATAACGAGAATGGCTAAAATGTAGAAGATTAGAATCCGCCAGAATACTTGACGGATCGCACGTGGGACATGCTCCCTCGGATTATCACTCTCACCAGCTGCGACGCCTATCATTTCTGTCCCCTGGAATGAGAATCCAGCCGCCATGAACACCCCTAATATACCGAGGAATCCACCATGAAACGGTGCGTCTCCCGTTGTGAAATTACTAAATCCTACAGCCTTTCCTCCCAAAATACCAAAAATCATAAGAACCCCAATAACTAGAAAAATAACAACAACAGCGATCTTGATCATCGCGAACCAATATTCAGACTCTCCATAACCTTTAACAGATAACACGTTTATGCCCAGAATAATGGCCAAGAAGAGAACGCTCCACATTAACGAGGAGCTCTCAGGGAACCAGTATTTGATGATTAGTGTTGCAGCAGATAATTCAGCTGCGATAGTAATCGCCCAGTTATACCAGAAGTTCCAGCCCATAGCGAATCCCAGTGAAGGATCAACATAACGAGAAGCGTATGTCTCGAATGATCCAGAATCCGGCATGTAGGTAGCGAGTTCTCCCAAGCTGGTCATGAGGAAATAGACCATAATTCCGACGGCTGTATAAGCTAGTAGGGCCCCACCTGGTCCCGCTGTAGCAATGGCTCCACCGCTGGCGAGGAACAGTCCCGTTCCGATGGAACCACCCAGCGCAATCATCGTCATATGACGGGCTTTGAGGCCAGGTTTTAAATTGTTAACAGATGCCACTTTTTTAGTGCTCATGAACAAAACTAACTCCTTCAAAATAGGGATTTTCCCGTAGTTAATTTAGAGAGGGGATCAGGTCAATCCAGATATAGAAAAGACCGCAGAAAGGACTCTGCGGTCTTATTATACATTCGTTGTATCCGCACCATTCCTCTATGAAGATAGCTCAACACGATTTCCCCCGGGTGAAGGAAAATCGTGACAGTTCTGTCCCTTTCGGAAACAGCCCCAGCATGGCGCTAAATTGAAGCGATAGCGTCCACACTTCGGCGAAGGTGCCTTTTCCCTAGGATCTACAGCGGCTTCAACGCCTTCTCCAGGGTACTCTTCACATTCGCGACCTCTACCTCATCGGTTAAATGATGAGGTTAATATTTGATTATTAGATGAACCGATCAAAGTATATCGTATGCTGTAAAGTCTAGCAATGAACAAATGTTGACAATCTACTCCGTTTCATTACCCCGTTCACGATTAGCCATTTGCTGCCATACGGTTCCGGCAGCTTCTTCTCCGGATTCAATTCGCTCCAGTGCCATTCGCACCTGCAGCCCAACTTCAAATTCTGGATCATCTATAGCATTTCGAAGTGCCTCTAGTGCGTTATCTGTCCCGACCTCGTACAGGAAGCGTGCGGCACGCCAGCGCACAAGTTTGTTACGGTCCCCTAATGCAGCAATCATTGGCTCTGTAGCGGCAGAATCACCAATGTCGGAGAGTGTGTCACCCGCCGTGCGTCGCACGACAGGAGAGGTATCTCGCAGTGCCTCGTAGAGCAGTTCCATCGCTTCCGGAGTACGAATGTCTCCGAGGTAGATTACTGCAAGACGACGTAGCTGCATTTTGGGGTCGCGAAGTGCCTGTTCGATTAACGGGAGCGCTTCGGGCCCCGGCTGTTGCAGCGCATCTAGTCCCGCGTAACGAACTTGCCAATCTTCGCTTTGTAGGGAGGAAGCGATCTCTTCCAAGCTCAGCTGGCGGCGTTGCTCGATGAACTCACCTTCGTTGCGCCCATGTGCAATAGCTTGGGCAACAATATCTTGCAGTCGTTCTTGCGGAAATGCTGCCTCAAGTTCTTGCTCGATCTCACGGGCAATATCCTCGAGTTCTCCATAGCGGACACCGTAATCACTTAGCTTACGTTCCTTAATGAGCGTAGAGCTGGCTACTTCGGTCACGGCGGATACAAATCGCTGAGAGAGGCCAATTCGTTCCTCGCGTGTGCCTGACTTAACCCTGATCTGCATCGGAATTCCACGGAAGTACTGAACGAATACTTGGGCTTCTCCATAACCAACAGGTTCTTCATTGCCCGGATTCCACGCGGATTCAACGGTATCCTGTCCGAACTGTTCCTGTACTTGAGATAGGATAGCGGCCCAGTCTGCATTTCCCTTGCGATCTAATGCCACAAAGTCGGCGGTGTGAAATACACTTTTTACCCCGGGGATGTTCAGCAGCCTACTTATCCATGCTGGAGCGGAGCGTTCATTGTCCTGATTGTATGTTTTCCGGATACCCGGAGCTAAGCTTTCGTCTAAATGAAGCTTCATTGAATTTGGACTTGGTGTTGGTTCTATAAATACGATTTTCATAAACTGTTCACAACTCCTTTCGTAATTATTCTACCTCATCAGAGACTAATGCCCAAGTGTTCTCGAAAATAGAAGGAATAAAAAGGAACCGATTCGCCACAATAAAATAGAGGCATTGAAGGGGGCGGTCCTTAGGATGTTCAGAAAACAAGAGAAAAACTTGGTAATCGTATGTCTAGTAGTGGCTGTAATTATGCTCTATGCAGTGGTTAAGAGTGTAATTCGTTTTATGAATTACTACTGAACTAAATAAAGAGAAGTACCCAACTAAGTTATTCAATCGAGAGATAAGACCATTACAAGCAGGGAGTTGAGTCCATCATATGTCTTCACTAGATTCTGTCACGTTAAGCCGAATTCTTACTGGGCTTACGCTGATCGTACATATAAATTTTGCTTCGGTTGGTGTCGGTGTACCCCTTATGATCGCACTTGCAGAGTGGAGGGGAATTCGTACGGGTGACCCACATTACACACTGCTTGCTCGTCGGTGGGCCAGGGGATTTGTCATCTCCGTTGCAGTTGGCGTCGTTACGGGGACAGCCATTGGTTTACAGCTCAGCTTACTTTGGCCAACCTTTATGAGGGTTGCTGGACAAGCAACTGCGCTCCCCCTGTTTATGGAGACATTCGCTTTTTTCATTGAAGCTATCTTTCTCGGTATTTACCTCTATACTTGGGAACGTTTCAAAAGGCCTATGCTTCATCTTTTGCTATTGATCCCAGTTGCAATCGGGTCTTCAACCTCGGCGTTCTTTATTACCTCACTTAATGCATTCATGAACACGCCACAGGGCTTTACGCTAGAGAACGGAGTGTTTACTAATATTCAGCCGCTCGTAGCTATGTTCAATCCTGCAACACCAACGAAAGTCTCGCATGTGTTGGCTTCTTCCTATACGGTTAGTGCGGGCTTGTTAGCAGGTATAGCTGCATTTAGCCTGATTCGGGGGCGTAAGCATGCCTATTTCAAAAAATCCCTAAAGTTAACGGTAACAGCAACATTAGTATTTGCGATATCAACGGCGATCATTGGGGATTTTTCCGGCAAATTTCTGGCCAAATATCAGCCTGAGAAACTGGCCGCTGGAGAATGGCATTTTGAGACGATGAAGCAGGCACCTTTGCTATATGGTGGTGTACTGGGTGAGAATAATGAAGTGAAATACGCAATTAAAATACCCTATGCTTTAAGTATTTTGGCGGGAAATTCTCCGAACACGACAGTAATTGGTTTAGATGAATTTCCGCAGGATGAGCAACCTCCATTATTAATTCACTATTTGTTTGATCTTATGGTGACGATTGGTGCATTGCTCGTCTTGATCCCCATCCTGTATTTGTTTCGTAGAAGATTACCTGGTAAGCAGAAAGGATATCCCAAGTGGTTGTTGGTCGCCATTTTAGCACTAGGTCCACTTGCCTTTATTGCGAATGAGTTAGGATGGATGTTTACAGAGTTTGGTAGACAACCTTGGATCATCCGAGGGTATATGAAGGTTGCGGATGCAGCTACTACATCTACAAGCGTAGCTCCGATGCTGCTACTGTTTGTCGTTTTGTATATTGTTCTCTGCGCATCATGTCTCAAAGTACTTGCCAAACTGTTTCGTAATAAAGATGTGATGGAAGAGATGAAGGAGTTAGGGATTGAAGGAGGAAAGATATCGTGAGCTATGAAGTGGTGGGCATAACGGTACTTTGGACGTTTCTTTTTGGCTATCTCATTGTCGCCTCCATTGATTTTGGCGCTGGCTTCTTTAGCTTTTATAGCGTGCTTACGAGACGTGAGCACAGACTCCACAACATCATTCAGCGTTATTTGTCACCTGTCTGGGAGGTAACGAATGTATTTCTGATTTTCTTTGTTGTTGGGCTCGTCGGATTCTTTCCCGAATCGGCGTATTATTATGGTACAGCTTTACTCGTTCCAGGGAGCCTTGTTATTGTACTTTTGGCGCTTCGTGGTGCTTATTATGCGTATAACACCTATGGCAGCAGCAAGTCAAACAACATATGGTATATGGGGATTTATGGCGCCACAGGCTTACTGATTCCGGCAGCATTATCGACGATTCTGGCAATTTCCGAAGGAGGTATTATCCTCGAAGAGGACGGTAGGGTCATTTTAGATTGGCTACAATTCTTTGCTAATCCTTACACTTGGTCTGTCATATTGCTGGCGATTGTATCCGTATTGTACATTTCTGCGATGTTCCTTGCCTTTTACGCGGGGAAGGCGGAGGATCACTCTGCCTTCGAAATACTTCGCGGATATGCATTAATGTGGAGTGGACCAACGATCCTAGCTAGTGTATTTGCCTTTTTTCAAATAAACCGCCAAAACCCGGAGCATTTCCGTAATATGCTGGGCATCTCTTGGATGTTTATCGCATCCTTCATTTGTTTTCTATGGGCTGTATACTATCTCTGGAAACGAATGAAATTAGGGTACGCCTTTATTTTAGTCATGCTGCAGTTTGGCTTTGCCTGGTATGGGTATGGTCGTTCCCACCTACCTTATATTTTGTTTGAGCAAGTGAACATCTATGAGCACTTTACGAATGAAACGATGGCAATAGCGCTCATTGCTGCATTTGTGGCCGGGCTGTTTATCTTAATTCCATCATTGATTTTATTAATGCGATTATTTCTCTTTGATGCCAAATATGTTCGCGGCAGTTCACCAAAGAAAGGATAGGATGAATATGGAGGATTTTCTCATTATGGTGGCTCCTCAGCTAGTAATTGCGTGTGCAGTTTTATTTCTGTTCTTGTATGGTTACAAGTATAATGACCCTACGGATTAAACAGGAAGTTTGGATATCAACACTATTTGATTTAAAATAGAACTATATTAATCTTGAAAAACAGTCTTCATTCTGTCTGTTAGAATAACGACTATTTGGATGATGGGGACAAATATGGGAGGAGACCTCGAACTTGCCAAAAACGCGCTACAACAATATGGACAATGTCGGAACTGACAAAACGTTGAAGCAGTTTAAACAATGGCGGGAAGAACGCCGCAGGAAGAGAAAGGATTATTCGTACCTTATTCCTAATTCACCACCCTTACTCGATTACTTAATGAAAAATAAGAGTGAAACTTCGGCTACTTGGATCGGCCACTCAACATTCCTCATCCAGTATGAAGGACTGAATATCGTAACGGATCCAGTATGGGCTACTCGGATGGGGTTTCAACGACGGTTGGGGTCGCCTGGCATTCCAATTGAGCAGGTCCCACAAATTGATCTCATCCTGATTTCTCACTCACATTATGATCATATGCATATATCGTCTATCCGCAAATTGTATGGCAAAGACACAACTCTAATTGTACCTATGGGACTCCGCCAGAAATTGGAACGTAAAGGCTTCCGGCGGATTCATGAATTGAGTTGGTGGGAGCATCTGTCTATCGGTAATGTAAAAATATCCTTTGTACCTACCCAACATTGGACACGCCGCACGTTATTCGATACCAATACATCTCATTGGGGCGGATATGTGCTTGAGTCAGTCGAGGGGAAGGCGCAAGTTATTTATTTTGCAGGAGATAGTGGCTATTTCCGTGGCTTTACCGACATAGGTGAGCGGTATGACATTGATATCGCGCTGTTGCCTATCGGGGCTTATGAGCCTGAATGGTTTATGACTTCTCAGCATACGACACCAGAGGAAGCACTCCAAGCATTTATTGATGTTAAGGCCAAACTGATGATTCCGATGCACTATGGTACCTTCAGGTTGGCTGACGATACAGCACGTGAAGCACTTGATCGACTTGAAGCAGAGCGGAAGCGCCTCGGAATTCCTGAGGAAGCTATTTCAATCTTGTTACACGGGGAGACACTTCGATTCCCAAATACCTAGATAGAATGCCAAAATGAAGCGGCAGTAATATTACTGCAATCTCTAATTGTGAGGTTGTAGTATATTACTGCCGTTTATTTTTAATAAATAGATTCTCGTTTTCCTACCACTCGTCCTTGGTAGCGTCTAAGCCGATTTGTGTTATAATGTTGAGTTAGTAGCGTGATTAATAATAAAGGATGGTAATGTCTAAATGATTAGTACTAATGGTGTAACGCTCCGCTATGGAAAACGGGCACTTTTCGAAGATGTAAATATAAAGTTTACGCCTGGTAACTGCTATGGTTTGATCGGAGCAAACGGAGCAGGGAAATCTACCTTCATTAAAATTCTGTCTGGAGAAATCGAACCCAATCAGGGCGAAGTACACATGACACCAGGCGAGCGTATGGCCGTGCTCAAGCAGAACCATTATGAGTATGATGATTTCTTCCCCGTGGAGACGGTAATCATGGGTCATTCGCGTCTGTATTCGATTATGAAAGAGAAGGATGCCTTATATGCTAAGGCTGACTTTACTGAAGAGGATGGAATGCGAGCAGGGGAGCTTGAGGGTGAATTTGCTGAGCTAAACGGTTGGGATGCAGAACCGGATGCGGCAGCACTATTGATCGGACTGGGTATTCCACGTGAGTTGCATGATAAGAAAATGTCAGAACTCAGCGGTAATGAGAAGGTTCGTGTTCTCTTGGCTCAGGCTCTGTTCGGCCGTCCACACAACTTGCTGTTGGATGAACCTACCAACCACTTGGACCTTGAATCGATTCAATGGCTTGAGAACTTCCTTATGGATTATGAAGGCACCGTTATTGTCGTATCCCATGATCGTCACTTCTTGAATAAGGTGTGTACGCACATTGCCGATATCGACTTTGGTAAAATCCAAATGTATGTGGGTAACTATGACTTCTGGTATGAATCCAGTCAGTTGGCGCTAGCGCTACAACGGGATGCTAACAAGAAGAAGGAAGAGAAGATTAAAGAACTTCAAGCCTTTATCCAACGTTTCTCGGCGAATGCTTCGAAATCCAAGCAAGCGACTTCCCGGAAGAAGCAATTGGATAAGATTACGCTTGATGATCTTCGTCCTTCTAACCGGAAGTATCCATTCTTGAACTTCAAAGCGGAGCGTGAAGCGGGTAAGCAGTTACTTACGGTTGATAGCCTCACGAAGAGTGTAGAAGGCGAGAAACTGCTTGATAATGTCAACTTTGTTGTGAACAAAGGGGACAAAATTGCATTAGTGGGACCTAACGGGGCTCCGAAGTCACTGTTATTCCAAATCCTTATGGGTGAGAGCGAAGCTGATTCGGGCGAATATAGCTGGGGCGTAACTACATCACAAGCTTATTTCCCGAAAGATAACTCCAACTATTTTGATGGAGTCGATTTGAACCTTGTCGACTGGCTGCGTCAATATTCGGCTGATCAGGATGAGACGTTCCTGCGGGGCTTCCTTGGACGGATGTTGTTCTCTGGAGAAGAAGCACTTAAGAAAGCAAGTGTGCTATCCGGAGGAGAGAAGGTCCGTTGTATGCTAGCGAAAATGATGCTCAACGGTGCCAATGTACTGTTATTCGATGAGCCAACCAATCACTTGGACTTGGAGTCGATTACGGCACTCAACAATGGATTGATTGATTTCGATGGAACAATCTTGTTCACATCCCATGACCATCAGTTCATTCAAACGATCGCGAATCGGATTATCGAAATTACACCAAATGGCGTTATTGATCGCATTATGTCGTATGACGAATATCTGGAGAGCGAAGAAATTCAAAAACTACGCGCATCCATGTATCCGCCAGAAGAGAAATAATATATGTTAATGAACAAGCCGCACTGCCCGTTGGGCAAGTGCGGCTTGTTTATTTGGAAATGCGGGTGCTTATGACCCGCCGGTCCGGCGGCGTTGGTTGTTAGGCTTTTTATTGTTCTGTGACTTCAAAGCCTTGGTCTGATGGTTCTCCGCCGTTCCTGGTCTATTCCCTGATGCTTGCTGCTGTTTCTTCTGTTGCAGCTTTTGGCGCATCGCTTCAGCCAAATTAATTTTGCGTGGTTCGTTATTCTCTGTCATACATATCATCTCCTCATAATAGAAAAGGGGGTACTCTTATATTAAACGTTTTTAAATGAGTGGACAACGGGAATAATGAATAAAGCTGCTTTAATCTTGTGCAACACTGCTTCTCTGGACCCACATGGTTAACATTTGCTAAGATGGTTAAACGATTTTGTTTCTTCTATTCTAGGGGAGAAATTTGGAGGTGCGGGTCATGGACATATATGAGGACATACGCAAAGGGGAACGTGGTGCGTGGGTCAGCATAGTGGCTTATTTGCTATTATCCGCATTTAAGTTATTTTGCGGTTATTTATTTGCTTCAAGCGCTTTGCAGGCTGACGGTTTTAACAATTTAACGGATATCGTTGCTTCGGTAGCGGTATTAATTGGTCTGCGTATTTCCCAGAAGCCACCTGATTCGGATCATACTTATGGGCACTTCCGGGCAGAGACGATTGCTGCGCTGATTGCCTCCTTCATTATGGCAATGGTTGGGTTCCAGGTAATCATTGATGCTGTTCGTTCATTATTTGAGGAACAGACTGGACAACCTGATGTGCGTTCAGCCTTTGTAGCATTGATCTGTGCTGTGGCGATGTGGGGTGTGTATCTATACAATCGTAAATTGGCCAAACAGATCAACAGTCAGGCATTGATGGCTGCTGCGAAGGATAACTTCTCAGATGCCTTGGTCAGCGTAGGGGCGGCCGTAGGGATTATCGGTGCTCAGTTCGGCTTGCCATGGCTCGACATCGTGGCTGCAATTGCTGTCGGTATACTTATCTGTAAGACAGCGTGGGATATTTTTTCTGACTCGACGCATCGTTTAAGTGATGGATTTGATGAGAAAGAGTTAGGGGATTTACGTGGGTCTATTGCACGTATTCAGGGTGTAGAAGGGATTAGAGAACTGAAGGCCCGCGTTCATGGTAATCGTGTGCTTGTTGATGTTGTTATCGAGGTTGATCCACAGTTGACGGTCATGGAAAGCCATGAGATTAGTGATCGAGTCGAAGAGAAAATGAGAAAAATCCAGAAAAATGTACTGAGCGTCCACGTCCATGTGGAGCCAAAAATAGAATAGATGGATTTAAGGAGCAGTGGAAGAGAAGACGTACGAGCTGGTAACAGCTAAGTATGTCTTTTTTTATTTGCACGAAAATTAAAAAAATCAGAGACTCTATTTATGCAGAGTAAAAATTTAGAAAAATAGGTAAAAAGACATAACTTATATTTCTGGAAATGCAGGTAAAAAGACCTAATATTACATAATAACACGAAAAACGACGGATTTAGACAATCTCCGACAAGGGATATAATGGTGACAAGTCCAATGAAAGGAGGAAAGACACAAAAATCACCTAAATATAGCTAGACACAACAACCAGGAGGACATCTATGAAACGCAGCATGGCAATTCTTTTATTAAGTGCAATTGTATTTACTTCTTATACCGCAGCCCCGAAATCGACATCAGCGGCGAGTGCAACAGCCCAAGCGACGAAGAGCGGCTATATTAATATGGGGGTAAACCTACGTGACAAGCCTTCTACATCGGGGAAGATAATTACCTTGGTGAAGAAAGGATCCAATGTAACGATTCTGGAGCAGACCAACTCCTATTTTTATAAAGTGAAGACAAGCGATGGGAAAGTGGGATATGTAAGCTCATCGGATAAATATATTAGCGTGAGTGGAGAAAATGAAGTATCACCATCAGTACCTAGTTTGGGACAAGGACTGGTGGTTAGTGGAGTAAATCTACGTGACAAGCCCTCTACATCGGGGAAGATCATAACCTTGGTGAAGAAAGGAACTAGCGTGACGATATTAGAGCAAGCTAATTCCGCCTTCTATAAGGTACAGACAAGTAATAAAGAAGTAGGATATGTAAGCTCATCGGATAAATACATTAAGATCAATGGTGGCACAGTAGCGCCTGCCCCTACACCAGATTCATCAGGTAGTGTGAAGGAACAAGTAGAGAAGGTAATCAAGACAGGTATGAAGTATTTAGGAACTCCTTACGAATATGGTTCAGATCGAAATACGACAACTACGTTTGACTGTTCTGCTTTTGTAAGACAAGCCTACAAAGAAGCGTTGAATATTGTACTTCCTGCCGATTCCCGTGGGCAAGGGACGTGGATCAAGAACAATGGTACCGCGGTTTATAATATCGATAAGTTGAAAAGAGGAGATTTGTTGTTCTTTATGAGTTACAAAGGTTCCTCAGCGTCATCTTATGAAGGTATTAACAAAGATAATGAGAAAATTACGCATGTTGCCCTGTATCTCGGTGACGGACAAGTTCTTCATACGTATTCCGTTAAATCAGGGGGAGTATTGGTCGATAAATTGGACGGGGCTTGGGTTCACCGTTTCTTATATGGCGGAAGCGTCTTGAAATAAAGCATGGTCAATAGATCAGATTATATAGAAACGCTCCACGGAAAAAGGGAGATCCTTTAGTCCGTGGAGCGTTTTTAGTGGAAACAGCTCTTAAGTATAGTATATGCTAGTAATAGCTAATTTCGAAATCAGGTAAGTATATCCATGCTTTACCTAGCCAAGTGTAAATTTCCACCCAATCGTTCATCACGATTCCGGTTGGCTGAACCATTTGAGGTGAGATTGCACCCCATTCAGTTCCGTCAGGACTAGCATAGAAAGAGGTTTTTGCTAAGAGGTCAATTGGATTAGGAGCGAAGGAAACTTCGGTTGATTTAACGATAGGTTCGTCCACATTCAATTGAATAGGAGTTACGTCCTCATTTGCTGACGCGACGGTTGCGAAGGTAGCGGTCAAAATGACAGAAGCAGTGATAGCAGCTAAACTTTTCATTGGGTATTCCTCCTTATTTTGGATTATGCTGTGTTCGTATAATAGTAATAAACCGGAAAACGATGAACGAATCATCATTTAAACAATCAAAGGGCTAAACGACAACAAGAGAGGAAGGGAAGAAAGATGGGGAGACGTAGATTACGATTGGGAGTAGTTCTGATTCTGATCGTGCTGATATTGACTGCTGCTGTGTTATATATAAGGCCGTCCCAAACGCTGGATATGAGTTACACCGATATCGTGTGGAAGGACAAAATACAACAAATCGTAAAGACAGGTCAGCCTGAGATTACCTTCACTGAGGCCGATTTGAATAACTTAGCTAAAAAGGGACTTGCTGAAGCGCTAGCAAAGAAAGATATCCCCGTTTCAATTGTAGGGGCTGAGCTACATTTAAATGGAAATCTATTAAGTATCGATTTCAATGCAGAGTGGGGGTTCCTAATCGCGGGTGGAACCGTAGAATATGAGGTGGAGTACGATACGGGTCAATTATATTTAACACCAGTTTCTCTACATGTTAAGCAATTGCCACTTCCAGCGGAGAAGTTAGGTTTAGAACCTATTGTTGTTGATTTAAGTACTTATTTACCGGAGGTTATTCAAATAACTAAGGTGAACTTTGAAGGACATGATGTGAAGGTAAGGATCTCTGTTGATCTAATGGAAATTTTAAATTATCTTCAGACATTGTGAACATAGAAAAAGGCGGCCATTCTCTAGAAGAGTGGCCGCCTTTTTCTATGTTCTAACCTTTTTCATATCTCTTTGGATAGTTAAAGTGAGCTTCTTCTGCCGGTTATTAGTGAAACAACAAATAGGATAAGGAATATAAAGAATAAGACTTTGGCGATGGAAGCGGCAGCCGCTACCAAGTTGAAGAAACCGAACACACCTGCGATCAGTGCTATCACCAGAAAGATTGCTGACCATTTTAACATGATAATCACCCCTCTTTCATATTAAATTATTGTATAGTGGAGCTATGAAGTGATGATGTCTTCGTGTAAAGATACCTATGCGGAAGGTATCAGTGACAATTAGGCATCCTCGCTTGTAGATGTAATTAACCGGGCCATCCCAGCCTGAAACAAATTTTTTTGCTTTACATAATTGGGGTAGATCCTGGTTGTTTCGGGTCAAAAGCGTTAGGGTAACTATGGAGTATCGATCCATTGGGAAGGAAAGAGAGGGAACGTGTATGATTTGGGAACTGAGCCTTGCACTCATTGCAGTAGCATTCGTTGTACTTGTTGTTTTCCTTATTAAAACATTGAAAGCAGCGGAGAAGTCACTGGATAAGACATCGCAAACGTTGGAGGAAGTTCAAAAAACGATTGACGAGCTAAGTTATGAAGTGAAGCAGGTGGTAAGACAAGCAAATGATATTACAGGGGATGTACAGCATAAGATGAAACAAATCGACCCTGTACTTGAATCGGTTAAAAATGTAGGTGAAGTTCTAAGTGAAGTGTCACTTGCTGCCAAGCAAGTTTCAACTTCAATGATTGAAAGATTTAAAAAATCTCCTGTAAGTACTAAAGCTAAACCGGCCCCTGTTCCGAATGTAGCAGCTGTTACACCGGACAATTTGACAGCACCAGTTAACGCTGCAGCGATTCCGGAATCAGACGGCGATAAGAAAAAAGTGGAGTGGATTAAGTTGGTTGATGTTGCGGCAGTCATATGGCAGAAATACCGTTCGTAACTGTCCTTAATTTAATAAGAAGATGATGTCCGCACGGGGACGGTTAGGAGAGCCGGGATAACGATAAGTTTCCAGAGAGGGTGAGAATCATGCTAAATGTACTGTTTCTACTATTTGGACTTTTGTATCCTTATACCAATGTGAATTCAGTTGCTGCAGAAGAACTATTACAGCCCACGATGAAACTTGCTGTATGGCAACCTCCGTCTCCAGCATTATCTGCAGAAATTGAGGATATTGGAGTAAATACGATGGATTCACTAGAATCCATGAATGATATTTCCTTAAATGATGATCTACGGGCTGTCTTGGAGAAGAAAGGCAACCCAGATGCTATAGTTCATGATCGTTATACAGGGTACACAGAATATCAATATGAAGATATTACAGTAGGGCTGTCTGATGATCTTGTCTACTATGTACATGCTGATTCTGCGCCAGAGAAGATCAAAATTAACGGAGTATGGGTATCGTTACAGGAGAAATCGTTACTTCATGTGTTTGGTAAACCCGACTTTCTGGCAGAAGACGGAGATGTCTACACTCGTGGGCCAGTAGCTCTGAAAATATATCGAGATCCATCCTCCAGAGAAATAGTCGGAGTAGATTTGTTTGATGATAACGTGTCATAGAAAATAATCTGATTCAAACCTTTAGCATCCGGGTAATGAAAAATGGTACTATACCCAACGATCTCATTACTACAAAAAAAGGAGTGAAGGATTATGAGTTCAATAGTTAATAAATCATATGTTAAAGTGGTGCAGAACGGTTTACAAGCTGTGGAAACGGTACAGGAGCTTCGGGCGACGGGGTATCTTTCAGAACAAATTTTTGTTCTAGCCCATAATCAGGATCAAACCGAGCGGATTGCAGAGAGTGCAAATGCTGAAGAAATCGGCATTAAGGAAGAAGGGGTATTTGATACTATCGCTAACCTTTTCCGGTCACGTGGGGATGAATTAAGGGCCAAGATCGTTTCTCTTGGATTTACAGAAGCAGAAGCTGGGTTCTATGAGAAAGAGCTGGACCTTGGGAAAGTGCTTGTTATAGCAAGACAAAATCCTTAATGTCGTGGTTATAGAACTGACTCATACATTCAAAAACATAAATAAGGAATGGGAGTAATTTCTCCCATTCCTTATCTATGTTTTTGAAATAGTACACAATTCCATATGTTATGATGAAATGATAAACTAGCAAATTTTTAAAAAACTAGGAGAAATGTTATGAAAATTCTAATTGTTGATGATAATTACACCAATACTTTAATCATTAGGGAAATATTAAAAAAAGAGAAGCATAAAAACATGCTCTCTGCATCTTCTGCAAAAGAAATGTTTGAGCGGCTTGGAGTGCCAAACCCTGGACAAGATGAGGCCCCGAAGTCTTCTGATATTGACCTTATTCTGCTTGACATGATGATGCCTGAAATGGATGGCATTGAAGCATGTCGTCTTATTCAACAATATGATAGTTTGAAGGATATTCCGATCATTATGGTTACAGCTGTAGGTGATTCTAAGAAGCTGGCAGAAGCACTAGATGCTGGTGCAGTCGACTATGTGACAAAACCGATCAATAAGGTTGAGCTTATGGCTAGAATACGTCTTGCACTAAGGTTAAAGAGGGAGAAGGATTGGCATAAGGAGCGAGATCAACGAATTCAAAGTGAATTGAGGCTTGCTGCTTTGGTTCAAAATGCCGTATTAAGTGCACCTATAGCGGATCCTCTTGTGCAAATTGATGCGCTATACAAACCTTCCTACGAGTTAGCAGGAGATCTGTATTCATGGTATTCACTAGGTGAAGGCCGATATGGAATCATTCTATTAGATATCATGGGTCACGGTATTTCCTCATCTCTCTTCTGTATGTTTATTGCATCCATGCTGAAAGAAACTGTGAATACATATGTCGAACCAGAGAAAGTCATTCAGGAATTGAATCGTCGTTTCAATCAATTGTGTATTGAAGATCAATTGATTCAATACTACTTCACGGCTATCTATCTAGTGGTGGATACAAGATTGAACAAGATAGATTATGTGAATGCAGGACATCCACCAGGGTTATTTTTTCACGAGGATGGCTCGGTAACGAAACTGAATACGGTATGTCCTCCCGTTGGACTATTCGATAAAATTGAGGCGAATACCGTGACGATTCCTTATGAAGGGAATGGGCATATCGTGTTATATACAGATGGATTGCTGGAGGTTTTACCGGGTAGTCAGGAGGAGCAAATTCAACTTCTGGAAGACACCCTCCAAGGTAATCATACGCTGGACAAAGAGAAAATGCAGAGTCTGTTTTTTGAAGAGGGGCTTCCTCAGGAGCGTGAGGATGACAAATGTCTGGTGTGGATTTCACTTGAAAAAGGAGAAAATATAGTATGAAAATCAAGAATAAGCTAGTCATTGGATTTAGTTCCCTTATGGTCATCCTCTTGGTCATGACCTTCACCGCATACGATAGGTTAACGTATATGAATGATCAATTAGATACCTTATATAACAACCGCTATATGAAGATAAAGAATTCAACGAGTTTGCGTGGGGAGATTAATGATACGGCTCGTATTTTAACTAATATATTGCAAATGCAAGATGATGATTATTATGAACGGCAAAAGGATCGGTTAGAAACGAAGAATAAGTCGGCTGCAGATCTCTTCATCCAGATTCAAAATGATGCTGTCACAGTGGAAGAACATAAAATGGTCACTGTAATTGATGAAGCTAATCAGGATTTTGTGAGCTATCAGAAACGGATTTTGAATTATTTATCCACGGGTGATTATAAGAATGCTAACGCCTATCGTATATCGACAGGGCAACAGGTTCAGAATAATCTCCTTGATATTCTAAATGAGATGAAGCAATACCAGGATATCCAGATTGAGGACGATATTAATCGGGCTGAACAAGCTTACAAGGAATCCATTCAAGTCATGATTGTGATCATTGGTCTTGGACTTCTATTAGGGCTTGGTGTTGTCCTTTGGGTGATTCCGAGCATCGGACGTGGACTGAATACAGTCAACCTGATGATGAGACATTTCGGCAAGAGTGAATTTGATGAAATTAGGGCCATTTCAGTCCCATCAACAGATGAAATAGGTGATGTTGCTCGCGTCTTTCAAGAAATGTCGGAGGATCTTCAGGAAAAGCGGGAGCTCGAGGCGAATTTTATACAGCAGCAAAAAGATCGAACTTGGCTTAATGCAAACATGGCTCGGATTACGGAATTGTTCCACGGAATTAACTCACTAGAACAAGTAACGCAATTATTCATTAATGAATTTACTCCAATTCTTGGTGGGCGCTTTGGGGCGATCTATATCCGTAGGGATGAGAAGAATCCACAGTACTTAGATCTCGTTGGATCTTATGCAAAAGATGGGGATATGAAACATCGAGATGTATTTAAAATAGGAGAGGGCTTGATTGGACAAGTAGCTCTGGACAGGAAGCCGCTTTCCCTTAAAGAAGTACCTGACAATTACTTGTCCATCCGTTCTGGCCTCGGAGAATCAAAACCTGCGCATATCCTTATTCAACCTGTTGTATTTGAGGACGAATTGCTTGGTGTTATTGAACTTGCTAATTTTGATCAATTCACACCGCTTGAGGAAGAGTTGATGGAGGACTTAACCAGTAACCTCGGCATTATACTTAATACCATATATGGACGTCTACGCGTGGAAGAATTGCTCCGTGAGTCGCAAACGTTGACTGAGGAACTTCAAGTTCAGTCTGAAGAACTTCAAAGCCAACAAGATGATCTCAGGCGTTCGAATGAAAATTTGGAGAAACAGACCGCAGCGCTCCGCAATTCCGAAGATTTACTGCAACGTCAGCAGGAGGAATTAGAGCATTTCAATACGGAGTTAATTGCTAGAACTCGTGCAATGGAAGAACAGGTGCTAGCTGTAGAAGAGAAGAACAAGGAAATTGAGAAGACCAAAGGAGAATTGGAGCGGCATGCAGCCCAACTCGCTGTTACAAGTAAATATAAGTCTCAATTCTTAGCGAATATGTCTCATGAGCTTCGCACCCCTTTAAACAGTCTACTCATTCTGTCGCAATTGCTATCGGAGAACAAAGAGGATAATCTGACAGCGAAACAAGTCGAATATGCGCATACGATTCATATGTCGGGTGGCGATTTGCTTAGAATGATCGATGAAATTTTGGATTTATCGAAGGTAGACGCTGGGAAGATGGAGATCAATCGTGAAACCGTCAGTGTGAAGGACCTGAGCGAATTTGTTGATCAGAACTTTAGTCCCTTAGCAGAGAGCAAACATATCGGTCTGCGTATGGAGATAGAGGAAACCGTACCACTTGAAATTGTGACAGACGGGTATCGAGTGAAACAGATACTTCGAAATTTACTGTCGAATGCATTTAAGTTCACAACTGAAGGAGAGGTCACTTTCAGTATAAGAGAAGCAGTGCCTGCGGAAGTACCGATTTATTTGGATCGATCCCAAGAGTTTTTGGCACTGAGTGTGAAAGATACAGGAATTGGTATACCACAGGGCAAGGCAGATTTGGTATTTGAAGCATTTCAACAGGTCGATGGTACAACCAGCCGTAAGTACGGTGGCACAGGACTTGGACTGTCAATTAGTAGGGAGCTTTCGATGCTGCTCGGTGGTGGTATTGCGCTGCAATCTATCGAAGGTGAAGGAAGTGACTTCACACTGTACCTTCCGAAGGAGGCCAATGCATCACTATTTATTGCAGATGAACAGGTTGCTCCAACCCGTGCATTGCATTCCGGGTCATTTGATCAAGAGGTTTCACTACAAGTTAATGAGAATGTGTCAGTAACAAGTCTGATTGAGGATGATCGTGACAATATTGTCTTAGGGGACAAAGTCATGCTTATCATCGAAGACGATATTCATTTCGTTAGGATTTTAGTAGATATGTCGCGCCAGCATGAATACAAAACATTAGTTGCGATCCAGGGCGACAAGGGACTTCAGCTAGCTAGGCAGTATTTGCCGGATGCTATTATTCTTGATATTCAATTGCCAGTCATGGATGGATGGTCGATTCTTAGTGAGCTGAAGAGTCATGCCGAAACTCGCCATATACCGGTACATGTTATTTCAGTAGTTGATGATGCTAAACAGGGACTTAGGATGGGGGCCATTGCGTTCTTACGCAAACCTTCTTCTCGAGAACAATTAGAGGGGGCTTTCTCTTATATTGAAACTTATACGGAGAAGGGTCTGAAGCAGTTGCTGGTGGTAGAAGATGACGAGATTCAACGTAACTCTATCATTGAGCTTATCGGCCATGATGATGTGGTCATTACAGCAGTACCTACCGGTGGCGAAGCATTACAACAATTACGTCAGAAGCATTACGATTGTATGGTGCTTGATTTAATGCTTAAGGACATGACAGGATTTGAACTGTTGGATCAGATTCGTGATGATGAAAACTTAAACGACCTACCGATCATTATTTATACAGGCAAAGATTTGGACTATAAGGAAGAGACGACGCTGCGGAAGTATGCTGAGTCGATCATTATCAAAGACGTGAAATCACCAGAGAGATTGCTGGATGAAACAACACTATTCCTGCACCGCGTAGAGGGAAATCTTCCAGTGGAGAAGCGTCGTATTCTGCAAAAGCTTCATAACAAGGAAGAGTTATTCGAAGGTAAGAAAATACTTTTGGTTGATGATGATGTACGTAATGTGTTTGCCCTTTCTAGTGTGTTGGAGGCATACCGGATGAATGTGATCTTTGCCGAGAACGGACGGGAAGCGATCGAGGTATTGCAGGAACAGGGAGATATTGATCTGATTCTGATGGATATGATGATGCCGGAAATGGACGGATATGAAGCGATGACTCGTATTCGGCAAATGCCGGAGTTCCGTAAACTTCCGATTATCGCTCTGACCGCTAAGGCGATGAAGGAGGATCGGTCGAAGTGTATTGAAGCTGGGGCCTCTGATTACGTGAAGAAACCAATTCAGAGTGATCAATTGCTGTCCCTTATGCGTGTATGGTTGTATTCGTAAGCTACACGAAAGGGTAATGAGTATTAACTATGAATTAATGGAGTTGAATCAATGACATCTAACGACTTCACCAACCTAGAAGAGAATAATGTATTTGATGAGAATCAAGGCGAGCTTGAGATGATTGAGATGGAACTCTTGCTTGAGGGGATTCATCGCATGTATGGATATGACTTTCGAAATTATGCGCTACCGTCTCTTCGGCGACGGATATGGCATCATATCTACGCCGAGCATTTGAATAGCATCTCTGAGCTTCAGGCGCAGGTACTGCATGACCGTGCGAGCTTCGATCGTTTCGTATACAATTTGTCGATTCCAGTTACCGAGATGTTCCGGGATCCTGAGTTATTCAGAACTTTTCGTGAGAAGATCATTCCTATACTTCGAACTTATCCCTATATTCGGATTTGGCATGCAGGTTGTTCGACTGGCGAAGAGGTATACTCGATGGCTATATTACTGCATGAAGAAGGATTGTATGACAGATCCCGAATTTATGCTACTGATATGAATGACCGATCGTTAGCGATGGCCAAAGAGGGCATTGTAGGAATCCAAAAAATGAAATTATACAGTGAAAATTATATTAAAGCAGGAGGGACTAGCTCTTTGTCTGAGTATTATACTGCGAAGTATAATTCAGTCATTTTTCAACCCTTCCTTCGTAAAAACATCATTTTTGCAGAGCATAATTTGGCTACGGATCGTTCCTTTAATGAATTTAATGTTATTTTTTGTCGAAATGTAATGATTTATTTTGATGAGACCTTACGTAAACGGGTTCATAGCCTACTGTATGATAGCTTGAGTCATTTTGGAGTACTTGTATTGGGTTCTAAGGAATCTACACAATTTACGGGTTATGGCGAATGTTACGAAGCTTTGGATCAACGCGAAAAAATATATCGAAAAATCAAGTAATCAAAGTAGGAGGTTTCCATGAAGGTTGAAGAACCGATCTCCATCTTGCTGGTAGATGACCGTCCCGAGAACCTTATGGCCTTGGAAGCGGTGTTAGAGAGCCAGCAATATGATCTGGTCAAAGCCACTTCAGGTGAAGAGGCTTTACGACAACTATTGAAGAAGGATTTCGCCGTGATCGTCCTTGATGTGCAAATGCCGGGAATAGACGGTATTGAAACGGCTAAGCTAATTAAGGCACGCGATAGAACCAGAGATATTCCGATTATCTTCATTTCGGCCAATAGTAAAGAAGTCGAGCACTTGTTTGCTGGATATTCGGCCGGGGGGATTGATTATATGGTGAAACCATTTATCCCCCAAATCTTGAAGTCCAAGATCGAAGGTTTTGTCGATATGTACATTACAAATCAACGACATAAAATGCAAAGTGAGCTGCTTCATCAAAAAACGCTTGAGCTTGAGCGCATTAACAAAGAGCTGTTTCAAGCCAAAGAGAATGCTGAGATTGCCGCAAAGGCCAAAACAGAATTCCTTGCAATGATGAGTCATGAAATCCGTACACCGATGAATGGAGTTATCGGGATGATAGATCTATTGCTGGAGACAGAACTTCAAGGGGAGCAGAAAGAGTACGCAGAGATTATCCGTAACAGTGCGGATACTTTGGTTACGGTCATTAACGATATCCTTGATTTCACCAAGATGGAATCTGGCAAGTTGGAATTGGAAGAGAGTCCATTTGAATTAAGGACGGGCGTTCAAGAAGTTTTCCAATTGTTCTCTATAGATGCTAGTCGCAAAGGGTTAGAAATGATGTATTTTATTGATGAGAATATTCCTACTATACTGTATGGAGATATGGGCCGACTACGGCAGGTATTGATTAATCTGATCTCAAACTCGGTTAAATTTACCGATCATGGTGGTGTTTATTTAGTAGTCACTTCTCAAACAGATAGTGAGGATAAATATATATTGGAATTTACGGTCAAAGATACAGGGATTGGTATCGCCCGTAACAAGATCGATCGATTGTTCCAACCATTCTCACAATTGGATTCATCTATGACACGGAAATATGGAGGAACAGGCCTGGGACTTGCGATATGCCGTACACTGGTGAACATGATGGGGGGGACGATTAGAGTGGAACCTATGGAGGAACAGGGGGCCACTTTTGCCTTTTCGATTACTGTACACCAGTATGAAGAGGTTGGAGATACAGTTTTTGCTTCTAGACGTATATCGCCCATGGATTTATCCATGGATAAAGAACGGATGCTGGTGGTAGATGACCATCCCGTTAATCAGAGACTTATGGTAAGTATGCTTCGTAAGCTTGGATATCACTGTGATGTGGCGGAGGATGGTAAACAGGCCGTTGAAAAGGCATTACAGGGTAATGGGTATGATTTTATCTTTATGGATTTACAAATGCCAGTCATGGATGGATTGGAAGCAACCCAGCAAATTAGAACCGGCGAAGATGGAAAGGAAAAAGCAAAAATTATTGCTATGACAGCTAACGTAATGGATGGAATCAAGAGCAAGTGTCTGCTTGCTGGTATGGATGACTACATAAGCAAGCCCATCCAACTGAGCTCCCTTAAGAATATTTTGGGAAAAAATAACGCTGCTTCACCTAAGATAAGTATTTCTTAATTTGATTTGTTTCAGAGCTATTACTTCAGGGTTATATATAAAGAAAACATATTTCAGGAGAGAGTGTCTATGAATACAAATAAAAATGTTAAGTTTACTGCAACGCCGCAGTTGAAGAATGGAACGTGCACCGTGTACTTGAACGGGGAGTTTGATCTCTCTGTAGCTCCAGATTTTCGTGAATTGATGGAGCCACTCGTTGGGGATGAGAAAGTAAATTTGGCCATGAACCTGAAAGATCTAAATTACATTGATAGTACGGGAATTGGAATTTTGTTATCCATCTTAAAGGCTAGACATGGAATGAAGGCTAGTTTTCTTGTTGAGGAAGTGCCAGATCAGATTCAGAAGTTGTTTGATATGACGGGGATCTCTAAGTTTTTTACAGTACAATAGAATTTTCAATAGGAAGGATCGAGAAAGTATGAAAGACGAAGTTCAAAGAGTGGTGTTAAGCCTACCAGCTACGGCTGAGTACGTTGATATTGTTAGATTAAATTTATATGGTGTAGCATCCAAAATGGGATTTTCCTATGAAGAAATTGAAGATATGAAAGTTGCGGTATCCGAGGCTTGTAACAATTCAGTTCTTTATGCCTATAAGCAAGAACAAGGGATTATGGAAGTCACCTTTGAAATTACAAATGAAGTATTGTCAATTACAGTTGGCGATAACGGTGAGAGTTTCGATTCATGGGGTAAGGTAGGTGAAGATGCAACATTGCATGATAAAGAACTAGATGAAGTCCAAATTGGTGGGCTTGGTTTCTATCTCATGCAGGCACTTATGGATGATGTAAGTGTTGTCCAAAATGTTGGTCAAGGGACCAAGGTGATTATGACTAGGCGGTTGATGAAGAGCGAGGAAGCCGTATGAGTGATAGGACAACTACCCCCGAATCTTTGGAGAAGTCGACGCGACTAATTAGGGAATATCAACGAACTGAGGACAATGAAATTGCCACGGTATTGATTAAAAAATATGAATCTATGGTCAAAATGGCGGCAAGTAAAATATCACGCAATCGTCCCGATCTTTATGAGGACCTGTATCAGGTAGGACAAATGGCGCTGATTCGGCTGCTTAAGCAGTACAATATGGAACTTGGTATTCCGTTCGAACCATATGCTATGAAGAGCATGATTGGGCACATGAAGAACTTTCTGCGGGACAAGTCCTGGTATATTCAAGTGCCTAGGAGAATCAAAGAAAAGGGAGCTCTCGTACAGCATGCGATAGATGAGTTAACAATCAAATTGGAACGTTCGCCCGACGTAAAAGAAATCGCGGAGTATTTGGATCTTTCCGTGGAGGAAACGGTTGAAGTGCTTGCTGGCCGAGAATGTTATCATTATGTGTCACTTGATTCTCCACTGTCTCAGGACGAAAGCGCAGCAACGTTAGGTGAACTAATTAGTTCGGAAGCTAACGATTACGATGCAGTTGAGAAGAGGATGGACCTACAACAAGCGCTGAACCAACTGAAGGAACAGGAACAAGAGGTTATGCTGCTTGCTTTTCAGGACGGTGAGTCCCAACGATCCATCGCCCAGAAATTGGGTGTGTCCCAAATGAGTGTGTCTCGTATCCAGAAGAGGGCAACAGAGAAGCTTAAACTGATTATGACTAATTTGAATTCATATTGAGTACGAATCGAGGTAAGGGTTACTTGGCGGTTTATCATATAAAAAAATAACAACCTGAGAGTGTATCCATACTCTCAGGTTGTTTTGGTTTTTCATTATTGCTCAGGATCAGAGACAAGACCGTGATCTTTGTCTTGAGTTTCAGTGGTCATTTCCTCCATATCTTCACTGAGCTGAATTAAATCGTCGATATCATTAATCATAGAACCATTTTCGGCTACTGAAATATCCTTATGCTTGGGCAGCTCCCCTTCCTTGGCCTCACGAATCTGCTTGTTTACATATTGCTCTTGTTCATCTTCGGGATTGTTCGAGCTCATGGAATCACTCCTTTGCTATGGTTTTGTTTTGATGTAATCTTGTAAATCCTTAATGTAGTCACCGACCATGGGTAGATCAACAAATAGTGTGAGTATCCAACCGAGTAGACCAAGAACGACGAAGGTTCCTACGCTAAGGCCTAGACCGCGAGACAAACCCGCCATGAAGTTTGTAAATAATCGTTTTTTTGGATCAGCATAATTTTCTAAAATATCTTTGAAGTCTGATTTCTCTAGCAAATGAGAAATGTCATTCAGTCGGCTATTCAAGTGCTTCACCTCATGTCTTAGCTCGAAGGGGTGTTCCTTTGAATCATATCGTTGTAAGGTTTCCACTGATATCCTCCTTTATTCAGGGCATATTATCCAAATGAGGATTTTTAAACGACAAATAGCCAGCTCACGAGCTGGCTATTCCCTTGGACAGCCCGATTCATCATTTTAAAAACTCATAATGGAGAGGGCGCAATTCGATGCCTTATATTATCCGATGTTTTTCTTCACATCATCAGCTACGTCATCCGAAGCCTTTTTGGCATCTCTAGTAATGTTAGCGGAAGCTTGTTTGACATCGTCAGCAACATTTGCCGATGCTTGTTTTACACTTGACATAATCTCTCCAGCACTCGATCCTACCGTTTTGGCAAGATCCGCTGTCTGGTTTGTTACGCTTTTCGCTAGGTCAGTAGTCTTTTCTCCAACTGTGGTGGCAATTTCCTTAGACTTGTCTGTAACGGTGGAGACTTTCTCTGCTAGGTCACTCCGTAGCTCTCGTCCAGGTTTTGGCGCGTATAGAAGGGCTGCCGCTGCACCAAGTAAACCTCCAATGATCAGGCCTTTAGTGAATGTTGAACCACTTTGTACCGGACATTCTGTCTCTGCTTTATTCATTATCAATCACTCCTTATATATGATAATTTCTATGTTTTGTGTGACTTGCTTACTTCTATATAAACGAGTACGGTATGGACTGAAACAGTGACGTGAACACTTATAGAGGTATCTGACTTTTTGAACACACCCTTAATTCAAGAAAATAACCTTACATATATTAGAATCAATAGCCAGAGAAAGGGTAGTGTACTATACTGTATTGATGGAAATAGGGATTAGAGGAGAGTGACGTAAAATGGATACTTTATTGATACAAGAATTCCGCGGCGGACTATTAGAATGTGTTCATCGCGGTCATATAAGTATTGTGAACGAAGAAGGACGAGTGGTTAAATACGCTGGAGATCCGCACTACGTTGCTTTTACACGTTCATCAGCTAAGCCGATTCAAGCTATTCCGGGCATCCGGGCGGGAATTATAGAGTCATTTGGTTTAAAACCAGCAGAAGTGGCTATTATGGCTGCATCTCATCGTGCAGAGGAAGAGCATGTAGAGACCTTAAAGTCTTTGATCGCAAAAATTGGAGTAGAAGAAGATGGATTGGTTTGTGCTCCAAGCTTGCCGCTAGATAGAGTCTCAAGGGAGACATTACTCCGTAATGGGGGAGAACGCCGCCGTCTTTATCACAATTGTGCTGGCAAACATCTGGGTGTATTGGCTTATTGCAAAATGAAGGGATATCCTCTTACAGGCTACGATGATCCTGCTCATCCGGTTCAACAAGAAATTGTGGATACACTCTCCTATTTGAGTCAGCTTCCGACTGACAAAATCGGTCGTGGGATTGATGGCTGCGGATTTCCTGTATTCGCCTTACCTCTGTCCGCTCTTGCAACTGCATATATGAAGCTGGCTTGTCCGGATAAGATTGCAGATCCGGCAACTGCCACAGCAGCAGCAACGATAACTACGGCGATGAACAGCTATCCTCAGCTAGTTGCGGGCCGGGGCAGAGTTGACTCTATCCTCTTGGAAGACTCCAATATTGTTGCTAAAGGAGGGTTCAAAGGTGTGTATGCCTTTGCGCTACGGGAAGAACGTCTGGGGATTTCTTTTAAAGTGTCGGATGGTTCAGAGGAAGAGTGGGGAATGATCGTTCTGGAAATCCTACAGCAGCTTGATTATAAGAATAAGGAAACCATTCAGAAGTTACGTAATGTCTTTACTTCCAAAATAACTAACGATGCGGGTGTAGAAGTGGGTCATGCCACGGCAGCATTTTCCTTGGAGGAATGGGCATAACGGCAGCGCTAGGATGTAATCTGATTAATAAGATGTGGATGCGGGTAAGGAATAATCAATTAATACAAACGCATCTGTAGAAAGCGAGGAGGATTACTGTGATTAAGGTGGTCACATCGGAAGAACGTCATACTTCCAATAAAGGTCCCATTCATAGCGAACTCAGCTTTTCCTTTTCAGATTATGATGATCCAAGTAATGCCCATTTCGGCTGTCTCTTGGCACTAAATGACAATACAGTTGCACCTGGCGAAGGCATTAAAGTACATCCTCATCATGACTTGGAGATTGTTACTTATGTTGTATCGGGAACGCTTCGACATTGGGATGATTTAGGTAATCACACGAATCTAGAAGCTGGTTGTCTACAAGTGATGAGTGCTGGTACAGGGATTTCACATTCTGAGAGCAATCCCGCTAAGCAAACACCAGCTCGCTTCATTCAAATGTGGTTTCTTCCTTCTCAGAGGGATCTGCAGCCATCCTGGGCCAGTCGTTTCTATTCTCTAGATGAGCGCATGGACGATCTTAAGCCACTTGTCTCCGGCAAGGGATTTGAGGGGGGACTAAGAGTGAACCAGGATATTAATTTGTTTGTGCCAGTTCTGAGGTCTGGTGCTGAATTGATAGCGCCGGTGTCTAAGCACCGGCGGAGTCATTTATTCTTATTATCGGGGCATATAGACCTACACTTTGAATCCAGAAAGCTTTCTTTGAATCCTGGGGATGCCGCTAGAATTAAAAATACGGAGGATTTGATTATCCGCAGTACAGGTTCAGATGAAGCAGCCGAAATGATGTTCATCGATTTACCTTAATCGTTACGAATACTCTTGACGTACAACTCAAAAGGTCCTGATGGTGAAGGAAGTCTCCTTTACCATCAGGACCTTTCTGTTCATTTAATTCAACGCGAGCATTACTTATTACGTAATTTGCCAAGCTCCAAAGCGAGAGCTTCCACTTCGGATATGCTGAGCCGTTCTTTGCTCATGACGATATCATAAACATCAAAAATATCGTCATATTGGTCTACATGAAATGCAGATGCTGCCATGGCAGCTCCAGTTGCCATTCTTAATTTCGTTTTGATCGCTTCGATCATATATTCAACGTTTTCCTGAGTTTTCTGCGTTAAATCCATTATAAGTTCCATCCTCTCTTCAATAGACATTACTTTGTATTGTATCATGCCAAGGCAGTGTAAACTATGCTTTGTCGTGATAAGTATGGATAAGGTACAATACAGATGGTATGAAGAGAATGGGATATCGGGGGATGAACGATGGGATTGGAGAGAGGAAGAAATACGTTTTCGCCGCATGTTGTGCAGCAGGGTGTGAAGAAGATCAGCGGTGATGAATTAATCACCTTCTTTCAAGAGATCCTTAAGAAGCATGGCGACGAGCGAGCGATTACTTTCTTGTGCATCGGTACGGATCGCTCAACGGGGGATTCCCTTGGTCCACTGGTAGGCACTCGCTTGGAAGAATGCGGATGGGAAAGCGTGGTTGGGTCATTACGGTACCCTTGTGATGCCGATAATCTGCAGGCCAGAATAAAGACGATTCCCTCGGATAATATAATTGTGGCGATTGATGCTGCCCTGGGTTCTCCTGCTTCGGTAGGACACTACCTCGTGTCGGAGAAGCCGATATTTCCTGCAAAGTCGGTTGGAACAAAGCTTCCTGCCGTCGGCCATTACAGCATCGCGGCCGTAGTAAATGTGAAGAGCTCTAAGCCATATTCTACTCTTCAAATGACATCATTGTATTCGGTAATGCTAATGGCGGATGAAATAACGCAAGCCATCACGAGGGTATTTGGTTGTGATACTTAGGTTATCCATTTAAATAAAGATGAGTGAAATTGATGGTTTCAGTTTACTATTGTTGGTTTAATAATATAGATGAATTATTAAGCGAAGTAGATCTTGATAATCCAATATATAAAAATTTGAATTGATACATATATGGAGAGGAAGGGATAACTGTGGATAATATTGAAGTCAACGGAACAACAATGGCGTACCAAGAGCAAGGGGAGGGCGAAACGGTTGTTTTGCTTCACGGATTCTGTGGTAGTTCCGATTATTGGGAGAGAGTACAGCCGTTACTCGCTAAGCAATATCGGGTCATTTGCCCGGATCTTCGTGGGCATGGTTCCACTGATGCACCAATGGGTGCTTATACAATCGAACAGATGGCTGATGATATCGTTGGATTGCTGGAGAAGTTGGGGGTAGAGAAATATACGCTACTCGGTCACTCCATGGGTGGTTATGTTGCCTTATCTCTAGCACAACGTTATGCGGTCCATTTGAACGGCTTTGGCCTAATCCATTCAACGGGATATCCAGATAGTGAAGAAGCGAAAGAGAAACGGCTTAAGGCGGTTTCAGCTATCGGTGCTGATGGAATAACCAAGTTTGTGGACGGCCTGGTACCGGGATTGTTTGCTCCGGGTAATATCGAGGCGCTGTCGGAAGAAGTAAATCGAGTGAAGGAAATTGGATATAAGACGCCTCCACAAGGGGCATCGGGCGCCGCACTCAGTATGCGTGAGCGAATTGATCGAAGAGATGTCATGTCTTCAACGACACTTCCACTGTTACTTGTAGCAGGTGAGAGCGATCAAGTGATTCCGCTTGAACGGTTGTTTACGACCGAAGGAGACAACGTCATGAAGGCGGTTATCAAGGGAGCGGGGCATATGAGTATGTACGAAGCCCCAGATCAGCTTGTTGCTGTTATCCTCGATTTTTTACGGAAAACTTCGAAACAAGAGAACTAATTACAAGACAGCTTAACTTGGAAAAAATCGGAGGGTCCTACTAGGAAACTCCGGTTTCTTTGCGTTTTAGTACATAAGGAAGTAAAATTTGATTCTAAGCAATACTTTTTATACAACCGCTAAAGATTGAATAAACGGGGTCGTCTGTCTCTCCGTAGGAAAGGGCTGGAATGTTATGTTACGTAGGGATTATCTGGTCCGCATGATTGAAGAAATGACAGAGATGATAGGCAAAGTATTTGGCTTGAAACAAGAGCGTAAGTTCATAGAAGCTCTATGGGAAATCGATGACCTATATAAGGATCAATTTCGTTTGAATTCGAACTTGCTACGTTCACTATCTGCCAGAGATATAACTGAAATGTTCCGCAGTGGCGGTGTAGTGGAAGCTGATAAATTGCAGAGCCTGGCTTATATAATTAAGGAAGAGGCAAATATTTATTACGCTATGGGGAAGCATGATGAAGGGGTAACGCGCTTTATGAAGGCACTTCATCTCTACTTAACTGCGAGTCTAAACGGTGCCGACCGTTCGTTATGGAATTTGGACGAAGAGGTTAAGGAGTTGCTATTACATTTAAAAGGTTATCGTCTACCTACGGATACAGATCGACTTCTGTTTAGGTTCGAAGAGGAAGCGGGACGTTTTGACCAAGCTGAGAACGTACTATTTCGTCTCCTACAAGACGAAGCGATTCCTCCAGAAGAGGGAATTGTATTCTACGATCGGTTATTGGTACTCGAACCTCAAATATTAGAGCAAGGAGGACTGCCTTTGAGTGAAGTCAAAGAGGGCCTGGCGGAACTACAAAGCCGGTTCTTATTAACTGACATTTAATTATGTAATAATTCTAATATTAGTCTATGAAAGCGAGCTGTCTTGTTTATGGAATCACTAAGAAATCTTGTGCATCAATTGGCGGAGCAGGGGACGTTGATCTCTGCCACGCTTAGTCAGCGTCGCAAATCGGAGGATAACAGCTATACTAAAGTGTTGATCAAACCTGTTGAACTGAAGAAAAATCTTCATTATCAATTTGCTTACCACTATACAAACAAAGTAACACATGAGAATATTCCAGCAGTGAATTTTGAAGATCGTCTGATGGAACTATTTCATGGAGTCTTTCGGCAAGGTTTGATATGTACGCCAGAAGCTGACTATCAGGTTCTGATCAGTAAGAAGTATAAGGTATCCATCCTGACGAAATCCCCAACTAAGAAATTAGCTACACTCACACATAACCGCCAGAAGCAGTATATTTTGGAGGAAGGTCGTCCTATTTCTTTCCTTATCGAGCTGGGTATTATGAATGCCGATGGGAAGGTACTGGCTAAGAAGTATGATAAATTCAAACAGATCAACCGTTTTCTTGAAATGGTTCAGGATGTCCTCCCTCACCTTCCTTCAGATCGTCCTTTAACGATTCTTGATTTTGGCTGTGGCAAATCGTATCTGACGTTTGCGTTATATCATTATTTGTCGGTGGAACAGCGCAGAAAACTGAAAATTGTCGGCTTAGATTTGAAGGCTGATGTTATCGAACACTGTCGAACGCTGGCGAAGACACTGCATTATCATGATTTGGAGTTTCTTGTTGGTGACATAGCGGACTATGATGAATTAAGTCAGGTCGATATGGTGGTCACTTTGCACGCCTGTGATACGGCAACGGATGCCGCTCTGGAAAAGGCCGTTCGCTGGAATGCCTCCGTTATTTTATCCGTACCTTGTTGCCAACATGAATTATTTGCTCAGGTGAATAGTCCTGTACTTGAACCACTCTTATCGCATGGAATTCTTAAAGAACGTTTCTCAGCTCTTGCAACGGATGGGATTCGGGCAAAGCTGTTGGATCTGATGGGTTATAAGACGCAACTATTAGAGTTTATTGATATGGAGCATACGCCGAAGAATATTCTGATTCGGGCAGTTAAGGCGCCAGGTGGTGATAAAGCCGCGTTGTGGCAGGAATATACAGCATTTCGCGACTTTTTGAATGCTTCCCCCTATTTGGAACGGGCTTGTCGCGATTTATTACCTGAGTCCCCATAATGACTTTGATTTTAACTGGTTTGAAGCTAGTGACTGAGGTCAACACTTAAGGTGTTGGCCTTTTTTGTATTGTTAATTTTGGAATATGGGGATGGGAGTGAGGACTATGCCAGGAAAAGAACACATGTACATATGGTGGGCAGGTGGTGGGATTGTGGGGACAGGACTGGTTGTTTGTCTTCATAATGGCCTGTTCTATATAGATACGAGATTCTCGTTGTTACTGATTTCCGTATGGCTAGTTATTTCGGCGGTTGTAATCGCCTTTTGTATGACCAGGGAGGTTACTCTACTTCCGTTTCGCAACGGTTCTCTAACCCAAACTAATCTACTAATATGGATCTATCCATTTATTATTGCAGCATTATATAGTGTTCACCTTGTTATTGGTCCACAGTCATTCCAGGCTACAACAGAGGCCTTATTACGCTGGACCTTTTATGGTGTATTTGGGGTTACACTGTACAGAGTTGGAAGAGAAAAAGAAGGTCGCCGTTTGTTAAAAATGGGCTGGTTAGCCATGGGCACACTGCTAGTGACAACTGCGTTAGCGACTATTTATGGTATTTTACCGCTGCCGCACATTATTTTGCGCACAGATAACGATGAAATAGCGGCAACAGGTGCTCGTTTGGGGGGGCTTTTGCAGTACCCGAATACATTCGGAATGGTGATGGCGGTTTGTCTACTGGAGCGATTAATGGCAATTGCCTCGTTATCCGTTACAGATCTTTCTAGAAAGAAACTCCTAATAGCAAGTGGTTCGACGGTTTTGACGCTGCTTATTGCATTGTGTCTTCTGCTCACTGAATCACGCGGGGCTTACGTTGCAGCCGGTGTGGGGTGGATAGCAGGATGGTTTCTACTGCGTGGAGACAAGCGATTAATCTACTTGATCCAATCTGGTATCGTCGTTATAGCTGCCGCGTTTTTGGCATGGCAGCTTACTCATGCCAAACTAGCGCCCCCCTTGTTCTCCGGCTTGGTTTCATTAGTGGTTGTGATGGCTGTTGTTCTAATGTTGTCTAGAATGTCCACGCAAGTATTGAATTTGCGACGAAGGACTTATCGCTATATAATGGCCTACTTCTGTGGGGGCTTTAGTTTGCTTATAGCATTTGTTTTATTAGCCTGTGGGGGACTTCTATTGAGGTTATTCCGTCTTGGTACTCTGAGTGCTCGTACAGTCATGTATAGTGATGCATGGAAACTGTTCAAGAACGCTCCATGGATAGGGGATGGTGGGGATGCTTGGCGAAAATTATTTCATAGCATCCAAAGCAAGCCATACGTTGGCACAGAGGTACATAGCGGATTTTTGGACATCTTGTTGGATCTTGGTATTTTGGGCTTTTTGATTCTAATGCTAGGACTATTCGCTATATTCACAGGTTTGATTAAATCGCGCAGTATATTACTTCCATCATGTATCGTGTTGGTTTTACATAGTGCATTTGATTTTGATATGAGTTATGGGTTGGTATGGATGCTTCTAGCCTGGATGGTAGGCTTAAGCTTTGAGGAATCTGGGGTAGCGAAACCGCTAGACAGAGCATATCGAGGGGCTGGGGCTGATGTAAGACTAGTTCGCTTCATATACGGATTACTAGCCACACTACTTTTAATAACAGGTATAACGGGCTTTAGGCAAGCGGAAAGCTTGAGGTTATACACTCTTGCCAATCTATCTACACAAAGCATAACTACTGTAGAGAGGGTTGATTTACTACAACAGTCATTAACTTTGGATCGCTCAAGAACATCTACCAGGCTTGCCCTGGCGAGCATGTCTACTCCGGCAGCAGCTACAACCATATTAATAAAGGGGATTCATTATGACCCTGGTCACCCCGATCTATGGCTGGCACTGGGAATAGCATGGGCTGTACAAGGGGATATGCGCGCTATACCAGCATTAGAACATGTAGCGAATCTGGATCGTTACGATCGTGAGAAACAAGGCGCGGTGTTAAGAAATCTAGTACTGTTAGCCATGAGGTTAGAAGGAGAGCATCGTTTTAATGAAGCGCAGTCAGCTGTATCAGCAGGTAGAAGATTGTATCTTAGGTATGCCGAACTGGAGAATCATTTGCTCAAAATGAACAACCCTCGTAATGATCGTGATTTCAAATTAACAGAGGAATCCCAAGTTTGGGAAAAGAAACTCATCTCCATAGCTGACCTAATTGCGAACTCTATGGAATGAATGTTATAGGGCGAAGCGGTGATCAGTATCTTGTAATCACACCCTTGTTGAACCTCGCCCTGTATCCATGTTATCTAACCGCCGAAGGCCGCCCTAAATGCTTTTGACAGATTCGCAGCATCTACTTCCCAAAGTGTTGCTAGTTCATCGCAGACCTCACCATCCCACCAATCCGCAAGTAGTTTACGATTGCTGCGATTCTCTACGATCCACATCAGATTGCCGATGACCTTTTTGTAATACAATGCTTCGCCTTCTTCCAAGCGCTCTTCCGGGACGTAAACACCGAGCCGTTTGATTGTTCGGTATAATTCCTTGTTGCAGCCGCGACGGATTTTGCGTGGAGAAGGGAGGTTGTTTTGATGCTTCCCAAGGTTTGTTCCCATAATACCGCCTCCTCTTCTCTCAACATATGCTTAATATTCGCTAAGGGACACCGCTTGCAATGGGCAAAGTAGAATGCATGTCCGTTCCTATGATAGAATAGACTAAATTAAAAGTTAGTTGAGGAGAGAGGTCTAGGGTGCATATTTTATCAAGTATTATAGATCAGTTATTCGAATTAATTCGCGGGCTAGGTTACTTTGGGATTGTATTAGGTCTCGCTGTTGAAGTCATACCAAGTGAGATCGTTTTGGCGTATGGGGGGTTTCTAGTATTTAAAGGTGATTTGAACTTCTATGTAGCCGTATTCTTCGGTACGGTAGGTGCGCTCCTTCAGCAATTAATTCTTTATTATATCGGAAGATGGGGCGGTAGACCCTTCCTCGACAAATTCGGTAAGTACATAAAAATAAAACCTCACCATATGGACATCGCGGAAAATTGGTTTAACAAGTATGGATCAGGTATTGTATTTACGGCCCGGTTTGTTCCAGTAATGCGACAAGTCATCTCCATTCCTGCGGGAATTGCCAAGATGTCAATTTTGCGTTTCTCGACGCTTACCCTTCTAGCCTCGATTCCATGGTCTTTCTTGTTTGTCTACCTAGGATATGTGCTAGGTAATCAGTGGGAAGATATTCATGAGAAAGCTGCGCCCTATGTTACACCGATACTTTTGGTTGCGGTTGCGCTGTTAATTGTATATCTTCTTTACAAGTGGTACAGCACAAAGAAGAAGAAAGGGGATGCTTAAATGGCTGTGAACTGGAGTCATAAGTTTGGAAAGGGCTTGTCTCCTAAGGAATTTATGGAGGGAATGCAGCGTAATAAGGAAGCTTTTCAATTTGGTTATGAGTCCTTTGCCTGGCAAAGTGACGAAGATCGGGAGTTTTTTGAAAGCTTAAATTTTCGGGACGATTTGAGAGTACTCATTCTTGCGGCAGATTGGTGTGGAGATGTCGTACGTAGCGTGCCTGTAGTGTTTCGGGCTCTAGAGGTCGCGGGGATAGAGACTGAAGTACTCATTCTCGAGGATAATCAAGAGGTTATGGATGAATACTTAACGATGGGCGGACGCTCCGTACCGATTGTCATAGTTACTGATACGGGAGGACATGTCCTGGGACATTGGGGACCACGGCCTAAGAAGGTTCAGGAGATTATGATCAGATTTAAGCAGGAGAACCCGGACCGAGAAGCACCGGATTATGAAGAGAAGATGGCAGTGGTACGTAAGCAAATTGGTGACAAATATGAGGAAGGAGCCGGAGTAAATGCAAGCGTTGTTGAAGAACTACGCGCATTAATCTCTGGATTTTGATAACATGCTAAAGATTGAGACATTCTCCCTTGGACCATTACAGACGAATGCATATCTGCTTCGTGGAGAAGATGAGAGTAAAGCGATTATTATTGATCCAGGTACGAATCCAAGTTCGTTAATACGCAAAATTGAAGGACTTGAGATAGAAGCAATTGTACTGACACACGCTCATTTTGACCATATCGGTGGTGTGGATGAAATACGTAAATTGAAGAAATGCCCGGTGTATGTACATGCTCTGGAGAGCGATTGGCTAACAACGCCGAAGTTAAATGGTTCTCTCATGTGGCCTGATGTCACATCACCTGTGATGACTGACCCGGCTGAATATGATTTGGCAGAAGGTCAGCGTTTGAAGCTAATTGGTCATGAATTCACCGTTTATCATACACCTGGGCATTCTCCAGGTAGCGTGAGCTTGTTATGTGGTAATGATCTATTTGGTGGAGATGTTTTGTTTAAGCTAGGAGTTGGACGGACAGACTTGCCAGGTGGGCGAGAGGCTGATCTATATGATTCTATTCGTAACAAGCTATTCCGCCTTGGAGATGAGGTTAAAGTATATCCAGGACATGGACCTAAGACGACGATTGGATATGAACGTGCGAATAACCCTTATGTCAATTAAAAGCGAAATACGTTTAACATGATCTTTTAATGTAGGGAAGATCTAATATAGGAATTGCTTTAAATAGTACAATTATACTAGACAAATAGCTCTACCTTTGCTAGGATGTATATAAATTAAATGTTTGTAACCTTTGCGAAGCACGCAAGCTGTGGAATAGTCCCGGTTTGCGTTCTTTTTTGTCTTTTTTGTGATTACAGGACGCAAATGAACTCAGTTTTGGTAAGTCCAGTAAGTACAGAAAAAGGGGGAATCGATATGAAGAGCGAACTATCTTATATCACAGACATGGGACATGAGCTACACCTTTCAGAGGAGAGTAATCAATACATACAGGAGCCTGCAGATATAAAGGAAGGATTATTAAAGCGGGGGTTAACTGAGGACCGAAAAGTCTTATGGAGTCATCTGATGTTACATTCTGGAGACATAAGACAGCCGTGGTATGATAAACTTCTTCAAATTCGGGAAGATTCATAAAGAGAAAATAGAGGTGCCCATATGGGCATCTTTTTTAAAAGAAAGCGTAACTAAGTGTCTTTTTAAATTTTTTTGAAGTGTATTGAACGATATAGGGATCTCAAACGTAATATAGTCACTTAGTGAAAGTCGAGGGGGATTACGGTGCCTCAGGAAAAAGACTGGATAAAGAAAGCCAAAAAGGGTGATTCTGCGGCGCTTGCCTTATTAATACAAGAACATTATTCTTTTGTGTTTAAATATTTGGTCAAAGTCACAATGGACCCAAGAACTGCAGAGGACTTAACACAAGACACGATGCTTAAATGTATGGAGAATATTGCACGCTATGATGGTTCTTCTGCTTTCTCATCTTGGCTTATTACGATCGCCACACGGTTATTTATTGATAAGAAACGCCGTAGAAAAAGAGAACAGCAATGGTTAGCGAATGAAGGAAATACTCGTTTGATACGATGGCATTTTGAGATGAATCAAGAGGAATGGCCCGAATTGCTTGAGTTGCTTGCTCAATTATCTGAGGAACAGCGAATCGCGATCTTATTGAAGCACTACTATGGGTATTCTTATGATGAAATTGGGGCCATCTTAGCTATTCCAGCCGGAACGGTCAAATCACGCGTTGCTTATGGATTACGTGAATTACGAAAGGAGCTTGATCAGCATGAGTCTTAATGGGAATAAGGATGACCTCCAAAATGATGTTGTTGATCGGCTGTTGGAAGATCTGCGTAAGCTAGACCAGGTTGTTCAGCATAGCAGTTCTCCATCGGTCGAAACTTGGGAAGGCATTGTACAGGAACAGTGGAAGTTAACCAAGCGAAAGAGGATAGGGGAGACAATTCTGTTTTGCATGGTTGCTTTGCTATTGATTAGTGGAGGGTACACATTCATCTTTTCTGCTCCTTGGTTGTTGGCAGTTATTCAAGTCATAGGTTTGGCAGTGGCCGTTGGTATTCTAGTGTTTGATCGTTCCACTCACAGGGAGGAAAGATCATGAATTCTGAAAATCCTCCATTATGGCTGTGGATTGCGGTAGGAATATTACTATTTAGCCAAGGAACATGGATGTTCATTAACGCGAGTAAGCGGGGCAAAAGAGCTTGGTTATGGGGATTATGGGGAATCCTTAACTGCCCTGCCCCACTCATTGTCTATTGGTTGGTCGTTGTTTGGCCAGAAAGAAGAAAGAAAACGAAGATTTAACAATACCTATAGCTGATAGGAATTTAATAATGAAAGAACAGGAGATGGGCTTATGGAAGGAATAAAATGGGGTTTAATTGCACCGATTATAGTGCTGCAGCTAATACTTGCCGTAATAGGTTTGATTTCACTTGCCAAAGCAGAATCCAATTCCATACGAGGACCTAAATGGTTATGGGTCATCATTATTTTGTTCGGAAATATCCTTGGGAGTATCGTCTATTTCACAATTGGAAGGAAAGAGTATTAATGGTGATGCTTGAGGTAAAGAATCTAACTAAAAAATTTGGCTCACGCACTCCAGTTAACGGAATATCATTTCAATTGGAGGCGGGAAGTTGCACCGCACTTCTGGGTCCAAATGGAGCGGGAAAAACAACTACCTTACGGATGTTGGCTGGATTGATCAATCCTACTTCGGGGAGCATTGTTTTTAACGGATCGAGCAATAAGAATATGAATGAAAATGAGCGGGGACTGATTGGATATTTGCCGCAACACCCCGCATTCTATGGCTGGATGACAGGCAAGGAGTTTGTCGTATATGTTGCAGGGCTCAGTGGAATGAATGGAAGAAAAGCCGCTAGTGAAGCAGATATTGCTTTAGAACGCGTAGGTCTAAAAGATGCAGCAAGGCGGCGTATATCTGGTTACTCCGGTGGAATGAAGCAACGGCTAGGTCTTGCACAGGTTATTGTCCATCGTCCGCAGTTGCTGCTTCTGGATGAACCGGTATCTGCACTCGACCCGCTGGGGCGGCGGGAAGTGATGGATTTGCTATCGCAACTCCGCCAACAAACGACAGTCTTATTCTCCACACATGTGCTACATGATGCCGAGGAGGTATGTGATCGGATGATGTTGCTGAAAGATGGAGATATCGTAGAAAATGGTGGATTGGGAGAGCTTGCAGAGAAATATCGACAACCTCTACTGACATTGGAAGTTGAAGCTGGAGCCGAGGAGAAATGTAAGCTGTGGTTACGCTCGTTCCAAGATCGGAAATTTGTATTGGAATCAACTGTTAGAAGGAACACTGCCGTATTAACGGTCAGCGATGTTAAATTGGCGCGGTATACCATTCTACAAGAAGCCGCATCACAGGATATTCCTCTTCTTCGCTTCGAGGCTGGTACAACTTCGTTGGAGGATATGTTCATGAAGGTGGTTAAATCATGAAAATGACTTGGCTCATGTATCGTAAAGAGATGTTGGAAATGGTCCGCAGTTATAAGCTTCTTTGGATTCCTGTTGTATTTCTTCTATTAGGAGTGATGCAACCCATTGTTTATTTTTACTTACCGAATATTTTGGCTGCCTCGGGAGATTTGTCAGCTGAATTGGTACAGAATTTGCCTGTCCCTCTTCCTTCAGAAGTCATGGTGAATACCTTGAGTCAATTTAGCACGATTGGTTTGCTAGTTCTGGTTATTGCGGGGATGAACATCGTTTCTGGAGAACGATATAGCGGAACAGCGGCTTTAGTCTTGGTGCGCTCAGTTCCATCTCAGTATTTCATTATTTCTAAATGGCTAGGGCAACTAACTCTACTAGTGATTTCATTTACGCTTGGATATAGCGGAGCGTGGTACTATACGGTGCAACTAATGGGACCCGTTCATTGGCAGGATGGTTTAGCTGCAGGCGCGCTGTATCTACTATGGTTCGCATTCGCACAGTCTTTAATATTATTGTTCAGCACCCTGCTCCGTGGAAGTGCTGCTGCGGTGATCTCACTCCTCATCATGGCGGCATTATCACTTTCCAATAGCCTTGTTCCATCTTGGTTCTCATGGAGCCCAGCCCGTCTGTTGTCTGATGCTGCCGCGATATTTGCTGGAATAGATTTCTCAGCAGTAGCTGCGTTAATAGTAACAACTCTAGGATGTTTGTTATGTCTTGCCGCTTCGACTGTGCTCCTGCGTGGACAAGGAATTCCAGATCAACCTTAAAGTTGAGTAGTGTAATATTATGAGCGCCTGACCGTCTTTGACGGTCAGTTTTTTTGTTTTTATAAGCTGCGAATCTTCGAACTTGACCAACCTCTCTGTTTTTTAGTAGGATAGTAAAATAACTTATTGAAAACTCTTATATTAAAAGGATCAGGGAGGTAGACGATGCTACGTTTGGGAGAAAAAATTGTTATCGTCGGCGATGCCTTTGAGCAGAATCTTCCTGTTGGGGAATATGGCTACCTTATTGCTTATGATCGTAATCCGGACAATGCTTTTGATTATGTCGTTCGGTCTCCTAAGACAGGTCGCAACTATTTCGTTCCATCAAGCGATATTGAATCTGAGGAGCAGTTGATCGAGCAAGAGGTAGAACGAACGACTCAGGAAGCATTGATAGATTACGCGCTAGCTACGCATAACGAGAAGCTATTCTCGCAAATTATGAATGGCGAGAGCGACGATGCGGATGAAGATGAGGAACCAACAAAGGAAGTTATGTCTCAGGCCGAATTCATCAAGCAGGTGAATTTGCGAGCATGGATATAAAAGGGTCGGCGCTGCCGACCTTTTTTGATATCATAATTCTAACGTAATCCTTATTATGAAAATAACATAAGGACATGATAGAATGGACAAATGAAGTCTCGGTTGGAAAGAATAAAGGAGGGTATCGCTGCTAATGAGTATCCAGAGCAAAGATGTGGAATATGTGGCCAAACTGGCCCGATTGAATTTGAGTGATCAAGAACGTGAGACGTTCACAGAACAATTGAATGCTATTTTACAATATGCGGAGAAATTAAACGAGCTTGATACAGATGGTGTCGAACCGACAACCCATGTACTTCGTCTTAGCAATGTGATGCGTGACGATGTGGTTCATGAGAGCCTAAGCCAAGAGAAAGTATTCCGCAATGCGCCAGAGGAAGAAGACGGACAATTCAAAGTGCCTGCGGTACTCGAATAGGATCGTATAATCAGTTAATAATGCACAATTTGGAAGGAGGATATAGGTGTGACGCTGTTTGATTTGACATTGCAGGAATTACATAACCAATTCCGCAGTAAGGAACTGTCTGTAACCGATGTGGTAGGAGAGGCGTTCGCTAAAATTCGGGAGCGTGATGAGCGTGTTGGAGCTTATCTGACCTTGAATGAGGAGGAGGCTCGGGCACAAGCGGCCCGTCTAGACGACAAATTAGTTCAAGGGGACTCGCTTGGTTTATTATTTGGTCTGCCCGTAGGTATTAAGGATAATATGGTGACTGAAGGCTTACGTACGACGTGTGCCAGTCAATTTTTATCCAATTATAATCCAATTTATGATGCAACCGTTGTATCCAAACTGAAGCTGGCGGAGTCCGTAAATGTAGGTAAGCTAAATATGGACGAGTTCGCCATGGGCGGATCCAATGAAAATTCTAGCTTCCACCCTGTACGTAATCCGTGGGATTTAAGCAGAGTTCCAGGTGGATCTAGCGGTGGTTCGGCTGCTGCTGTAGCTGCAGGTGAAGCCTATTTCACGCTGGGTTCAGACACAGGTGGATCTATCAGACAACCAGCTTCCTATTGCGGAGTTGTTGGACTTAAGCCAACTTATGGTCTGGTATCGCGTTATGGTCTTGTAGCGTTTGCTTCTTCACTAGATCAGATTGGCCCGATTACCAAAAATGTTGAAGATGCTGCCTATGCACTTCAAGCCATTGCTGGATACGATCCTAAGGATTCTACTTCGGCAAATGTTGAGATCCCAAGTTATGTAAGTGCATTGACTGGGGATGTCAAAGGATTACGTATCGCTGTACCTAAGGAATATTTAGATGGTATTGACCCTCAGGTGAAGGCTGCAGTACTGGAAGCTCTCCGTGTACTAGAGAGTCTTGGTGCTGTGTGGGAAGAGGTGTCATTACCGCATACGGAGTATGCTGTAGCCGCATATTATCTTCTCGCTTCTTCGGAGGCATCATCTAACCTATCCAGATTTGATGGGGTACGTTATGGTGTTCGTGTTGATAACGGTGGGAACCTTCTGGATCTGTATCATCAATCGCGTAGCCAAGGCTTTGGCTCGGAAGTGAAGCGTCGTATTATGCTCGGAACCTACTCCCTAAGTTCAGGATATTACGATGCCTATTATTTAAAAGCACAGAAAGTACGGACTTTGATTAAACAAGATTTTGATCAAACGTTCCAGAATTACGATGTAATTATCGGACCTACAGCTCCGACGACAGCTTTCCCATTGGGATCGCAGGTTGATGATCCGCTGACGATGTACCTAAATGATATTTTGACAATCCCAGTAAGCTTGGCAGGTGTTCCTGCACTAAGTGTACCTTGCGGTTTCGCGGAGGGTCTTCCAGTTGGACTACAAATCATCGGCAAAGCTTTTGACGAGAGCACCGTTCTTCGTGTAGCTCATGCCTTCGAAGCTCATACCGATCATCATAAACAGCGTCCATCACTCTAAGCAGGGATTGATTTCAAAATAGTTAGCAGGAGGATTAATATGTCAACATCCAAATATGAAACAGTGATTGGGCTGGAAGTGCACGTGGAATTGCATACGAAGTCAAAAATCTTCTGCGGTTGTTCCACTGAATTTGGTGCTCCCCCAAATAGTCATACATGTCCGGTTTGTCTCGGACATCCCGGTGTATTACCCGTATTGAATGCTCAAGCGGTTGATTATGCTATGAAAGCAGCAATGGCGCTGAATTGTGAGATCGGCGACGTCAGCAAATTTGATCGGAAGAACTACTTCTATCCGGATTCACCAAAGGCCTACCAAATCTCACAATTTGATCAACCGATCGGTTTGAACGGTTATATCGATATTGAAGTAGATGGTCAAACGAAACGAATTGGCATAACCCGTCTTCATTTGGAAGAGGATGCAGGTAAATTGACGCATATCGACGGAGGTTATGCTTCCTTAGTTGACTTCAATCGCGTGGGGACTCCTTTGGTAGAAATCGTCTCTGAACCTGATATTTCTTCCCCTGAGGAAGCGAAAGCATATCTTGAAAAGCTGCGTGCAATTATGCAATATTGCGATGTCTCTGACGTGAAAATGGAAGAAGGGTCGATGCGTTGCGATGCTAATATCAGTCTGCGTCCTTATGGCCAGAAGGAACTTGGCACGCGTGCTGAACTTAAGAATATGAACTCGTTCCGCGGTGTATTGCGTGGGCTTGAATATGAACAGTTCCGTCAGGGCGAGATTTTGGACGAGGGCGGTATAGTTGTGCAGGAGACACGCCGCTGGGATGAGACGCAGGGCAAGACTTTCTCTATGCGTAGCAAAGAAGCGGCTCATGATTATCGCTACTTCCCAGATCCGGATCTAGTGACACTGCATATAGATCAAGCTTGGAAGGATCGGATTAAAGCCTCAATTCCAGAGTTGCCTGATGCACGGAAGGCACGTTATACAACGGAATTAGGACTTCCTAGTTATGATGCGGAAGTGATCACATCATCCAAACCACTAGCTGATCTCTTTGAGAACAGTCTCCAGTATACAAGTGACGCGAAAGCGGTCTCCAACTGGATTATGGGTGATTTGCTGGGATACTTGAATAGTACGGGTCAAGAGTTAGCTGAAGTGAAGCTTTCTGGTCAAGGTCTTGGTGAAATGATTGGTTTGATTGAAAAAGGAACAATCAGCTCCAAGATTGCTAAGACCGTATTCAAAGAAATGCTAACCAGCGGCAAACTACCTGGACAAGTTGTTGAGGAGCAAGGACTTGTCCAAATTAGTGACGAAGGGGCTATTCTTGCCATTGTAAATGAGGTTATCGCTGATAACCCTGCATCGGTTGAGGATTATAAAGCGGGTAAAGATAAAGCGATTGGCTTCCTAGTAGGCCAAGTTATGAAACGTAGTAAAGGGAAAGCTAATCCAGGGCTAGCTAATAAGCTATTGGTCGAAGCTTTAAAAGGATAATTACTACAGAATTAAGAGTAATTTGACTGGTTATAGGGGGTTCAAGGATGATTATTCCGTTATCGCTGCATGATCATGAAGTAGTAGAGCAAGTATGGAGTTTGCAGCACACTGCTTACCGCTTAGAAGCCCTTGCAGTAGGTTTAATGGAATATCCACCCCTACCCGATACCTTCGAATCACTAAGAAACAGTACGGAACAATTTTATGGGTATTACGCAGAAGAAGAGGGGGAGCTATTAGGCGCAATTGCAACAACTTCGTCGATTCCCTCAACTCTTGGCATTACCCGTTTAATGGTACACCCTAATTATTTTCGCCAAGGTATTGGAAGTGCTTTATTGAATTATGTCATTTCGGAGCATTCTGAAATGAAGACCATTGCGGTAACGGCAGGAACTCTTAACGTTCCGGCAGTTTCGCTATATCGACAATATGGGTTCATCCCTTGTGGAGCGATGATGGCAGCCCCGGGGGTGGAATTAACCCGGTTTCAACTTACTAGGTAATGGTTAATTTCTGCAAGAATGCTCCTCTTTATGGGGGGCATTTTTGTTTTAGAAGGGTACAGTTTCCCATTCATTCCAAGTTACGAAACAACAAAATTCAGTTATTATCTAATTAGGGACAAAGCTACGAGAAGAGGGGGTAGAGAGATGTCACCTGATTTAATACCGTCAGAACGCCACACTGAGGGAGTAGCTTCAGTACAAACTAGGGGGTTTAAACCTAGACGACGCAAAAGAAAGTTCATTGCCTGCTTATTATCGGCTCTTTTCCCTGGCTTAGGTCATTTATATTTAAGAATGTTTATGAAAGGTGTAGGCTTTATCTATTTCACGATACTAGATGGCTCTGCGCTTATCTATTTCTCATCAGTTCGGATGGGAATAAACATTCCACTCCTGTTATTGTTAGGTTTACTAATTCCAGTGGCTTATTTTTATAGCATTTATGATGTGCTTCAATCTACGGATGTAATTAATATAAGAATCAAAAGGGAAAATGAGGATGATACTTCTCGAAAAATGATAGCTGCTTCTGATCCTGGTTTGGAGAGGACGGTATCTTCTGCCACCCTTCTTATCGGTGGTGGACTTATTGCATTTCTGTTTAGACAGAAGCCGGTATGGTTTCAAAGTTTCATTCAAGCGGGGGCAGGATACTTTGTAGCCGTCCTGCTTATGCTTACTGGATTGTTTCTAATTTTCCGTGAAGGGCGTCGTCGGTTCTTCCGTACAGGGCGATTCACTGCTTCTACTTTACTTATTACTGTGGGTGTCATCCTGATAAACGATATTATTACGGGCAGAGACAATATGCTTCTTCTACTTGATTGGTGGCCTTTGATTCTTGTGCTCATTGGCGTTGAGCATGTTCTAGTGCTTTTATGGAACCGGAGAAATACACCTCGCCCAGGACGGAGGATGCGTGTAGATGTTAGGGGGCTTTTCCTGTCAATATTTATGGCATTCTCTGTATTTGCTGTAACCCAGCAGGATCATTATATGCATTTGTGGAAACGTGTTAGCTTGGATTTTGCCTCTGCCGGAGCTGATTATAGTGCCGAAGAGGGTTATTTTATGAACAAAGTTCCACTCGAAGTCCCCATCGATTTGGATACGAAAAAAGTAGTTATTGATGGAATTAATGGTAATATTGATGTGAAACGAGCGGAAATTGAAGGTGTGATTATCAAGGCCGCTGTATGGGTAGATCAGATTCCAGATCAAGATGCAAAGACAATTGCGGAAGAGACATTCGTTGATGTGTCGGAAGGGCAGACACTGAATCTTACGGTAAAAGATAAAGTATATGGAACCTCTGGTAAGCGACATCCGCGAACGAATCTGACGATTATTTTACCTGAGAATCGATTCTTGGATCTGGATATCAGTACCTCCAGCGGTGGGATTTCTTTGACAGGGACTCAGGCCATGAGTCAATTTAAACTACAGACTGGTAATGGGAACTTAAAATTATGGGATGTAGTTGGTGACGTTTCGGCAAAAACGTTAAATGGTGATGTAGATTTGTACCGAGTTTTCGGGAATGCTACAGTTGATACTCAAGGTGGAAATATGAAGGGTAGAGGGATTAGTGGTAATGTCGAGTTATCAACGCTTGTAGGCAGCATTTCTCTCGTGGGTTCGCAAGCGGATATTAATGTAAGTACCAAAAATGGTAATATTCAAGTAGATGGTGCCTTAAATGCATTACGAGCTGAGTCGCTGAATGGCAAAATATCCATCTCTTCAAGGTTTGTTGGCGGAGATTGGGGCGTGTACAGTGCAGTTGGAGAAATGTACTTGAAAATCCCTGAATATGCAGACTACACATTAGATGGCTCAAGTGGTTATGGCAATATTGCCACGGATCTACCCTTTCTCGTTGAGAATAAGGAGATTAAGGGAATCATGGGGACTGGAGAGCATCTTATTAAAGTTGAAGGCAACAGTAATTTAGTTGTGAACAAAATTGGAATAGAGGTTCCTCTGGAGGAGACTCCGGGTTCATAGTTTGCACTGCGTTGACAAACGAAATAGCATAAACGTACAATAAAGTTGTAGATTGCTTTTTTTTGTAATTCATATAAGGCGGTGGACATAATGACTACGCGCGTACAACATGCATTGGACCAACTGAAAATTAACGGTGTCCGCATTACGCCGCAACGTCACGCCATATTAACTTTTTTGATGGAGTCGATGGGACATCCTACGGCGGATGAGATATATCGGTCCTTGGAGCCTCGTTTTCCTAACATGAGTGTGGCTACGGTTTATAATAATCTTAAGATGTTTATCGAAGCAGGTATGGTTCGTGAACTAACCTACGGCGATAATTCAAGTCGATTTGATGCTGATGTAACGAATCATTATCATGTCATTTGTGAAAAGTGTGGAAAAATTAAAGATTTTACTTACCCCTCTTTGGAGGAAGTAGAGCGTAAGGCTGAAGAGATGACTGGATTTCACGTGCGTGGACACCGTATGGAACTATACGGGCTATGCAGCGATTGTCAGGATCATTAATTTATTAACCTACGTGTTTGGGATGACGTGTGGGATTCTTTCGGGAATTCTTCACGTTTTTATTTTATATATACTTTTCTGGAGGTATCCAATTGAATCATAGTAGTAGAAGTAGTAGTTATAGACGGAGAGGTAGACGTAGAGGGAATAAAATCAAATGGTTATTTGGACTCATTATAATTATTATAGGTGCATATTGGATTGCGTCAGTTACTTTGCCCAATCGTGAACACGTGAATCCGGATTGGAAGGTTACCCACGAACGGCCCATATTTGCTGAGGGTGAACTTATGGCCTGGCAGGCTATGGGAAGCGGGGATGCTCTTAAGTTGCCGCTTCCGGTTATTCAATCCGTGATTGACCCAAATATTAGGTATGAAGAAGATACTAAATCTGTTATTCTCACGACGTCACGTAAACTAGTATTTTTAAAAACGGACGAGAAGGTTGGTAAAATAAACAATAAGCCAATCCAACTAGCCTTTGCTCCAGAAGAGAAGGAAGGCGTTCTTTATTTACCTGCGCATCTGTTAAAAGAGATTTATGGTGCGGAGATTTATGAGGATGTAGAATCTGGTACCGTACTTCTGATGAAAGCTGGAGAAACTGTTCAAAAGGCTCAGGTCCTGAATGCTTCGGGTAAAAAGGATTACACGGTTCCTTTGAGGCAAGAGGCTAGTATCCATACTCCAATTTTGGCAGATATGCCTGATGGAACAAATTTACGAATCCTAGACACCGTAGATGATTGGTATTATGCCCAACTGGATAATGGGTATTCCGGCTTTGTTAAGAAGAAAGATGTCAGCCGAGGTGAAGAAATAACGATCCCGAAGCTGGAGCAGGAGACTTCGCCTGCAAAGGAAAAATGGCAGTCTAAAACGGTTAATTTAACATGGGAAGCGGTTTATCAAGTAGCGCCAAAACCATCTACATTTGGTGAGATGCCTGGGATAAACGTTGTCAGTCCAACTTGGTTCTCCCTGATGGATGGCAGTGGTAATGTTCGAAGCAAGGCGGATAGTGCTTATGTTAAATGGGCCCACGGCAAAGGTATACAGGTCTGGGGATTGTTCAGTAATAGCTTTGAACCTGATCTGACAACAGAGGCTTTGTCGAACTTTGAGAACCGTATGAACACTATTTTGCAAATGCTACATTACGCGAAAATCTTTGATCTGGACGGGATTAACATCGATTATGAGAACGTGTATACGAAAGATGGGGACAACCTGACGCAGTTTATGAGAGAGCTGTGGCCACTTGCACAGGAACAGGGATTAGTCGTATCGATCGATGTTACGCCCAAATCGAATAGTGAGATGTGGTCGGCTTTCCTGGATCGCAGAGCACTTAGCGAGGTAGTCGATTATTTAATACTGATGGCTTATGATGAACATTGGGCTGCTAGTCAAGTAGCTGGTTCAGTCGCTTCTTTACCTTGGGCGGGTTCAGCGGCAACTCGTATTTTGGAAGAAGATAACGTCTCGCCGGATAAGTTAATCTTGGCCATTCCTTTATATACTAGAGTTTGGACAGAAATCCAGAAAGACGGTAAGACTGTGGTTAGTTCCAAAGCTATTGGTATGAAAAAAGCTCAGGACATCATCAAGGATAAAAAGTTGAAACCTAAATTTTTGGAGGATACTGGGCAAAACTATGTGGAATACAGCGAAGATGGAGCGCTTTACCGAATCTGGCTTGAAGATAAAGAATCGCTTGCCCGTCGGGTAGAGCTAGCTAAATCGCTTCAACTTGCTGGGATTGCGACTTGGACTAGAAGTTTTGCTTCTGAAGATGCGTGGGAAGTACTTAATGGAATAATGGAATAATAAGCAAATTCAACGAAATATATACTTTTATAAATACGCAAAAAGAAGAAGGGGACATTAACATTGTCTACCTTCTTCTTTTTGTGTCAATTCATATTATGCTATTACTTTGCCGTGAGATTAGTGGATTGATTTGCTTCCAACTCATCAGCCGTGATGGTAGCTTGTAAGGGATCAAGTGTTAAAATTGTTTTGCAAAACATACAACGATCCGTTTTCCCAAGCATTTTTGTTAGTTTGTGACATTCAGGGCATTCTAATTGAACCGCGGATGTAGATAACATTCCAGCCCAGAAATAAACGGCTAAACTTCCAAGCATTGCGACTAGACCGATAACCAAACCGATAGCGGCAACGATCTTGCCTGATTGACCCCAGAATACGATGCCGGCAGTACCGAGTACCATCAGCCCCATCCCGAACATAGTCAATAGCAAACCCCATAGCCGAAACGAGTTTATTTTACTTGATTTAAAGAACATTTAGCCGACCTCAATTCTATTTTGAATTTATTTTTTCAAAAAATGCAAGGAGGAAACTATTGGAAAGTGTAGAACTATATTATAACGAATTGGCGAGGATACGCCAAGGTAGGAGGATATCGTGGATCCAAGGATTTTTTCTTTAGTTAATGAGAAGAAGGCCCCGCGTCAAGCGATTGGCGCGATCGGATATCGCCATGAAGGTGGTAACTTTCATGGCTCTTTGCTGCATGATTTTGAGCTTTTAATATTGGTTGTTTGTAAGGATATGACCGAGGGTAACATGACGATTGAGCATTGCATGAACGAGGATATGCATTATCAATTACTCTATATCAGCAGGGATGATCTGCAACGTTGGGTAGTTGCTGGTGATAATCGGGAAATTGTACAGTGTTTCATCCATGGTGAGGTGATCTGGGATGCTGAAGGGGAGTTAGCTTCTTTACATACGAAGATTACTGAATTCGGGGAAGATATGAGGGAGCAACGTAAATTCAAGGAGTTCACTAAATTTCTGCAAATGTATCTAGAGGCGAAGCGATTCGCTAAAGAAAAAGATTTGATGGATGCCTATTACAGTGTTATCCAAGCTTTGAAGCATTATGCCCGCATCGAACTGATCGAACAAGGGATTTTGCCCGAGAGTAGTGTATGGGAACAAATGCGTCCATTGAATTCGGTAGTATATAAATTATTTGATGAATTAACAGATGGGAAAGAGACTCTTGAACAGCGTATTGAACTTGTTTTACTAGCTAGTGAATTTTTTGTGATATCCAAAATGTCAGAGTGTTGCGCACCGCTGCTACGAATTTTGGCGAGTCGAAAAGAAACATGGAGCATTCAGGAGTTGGTGCAACTGCCACAGTTGTATCACGTGAGAGAAGAGCTCCCTATGGTACTACGCAAATTAGTATACCGTTCATTAGTAAAAGAGAGCGCAAAAGGTCCAACAGATGGATTAGGCGAAGGGCGTGAAATTCGTTATTGGACATGAAGTCTCAGGCTCTAAACATCCAGTAATTGTATATTGCAAAAATGGTTGACGTCTAAGAGGAATCTGTGGTAAATTATATCTCGCCCCTAAAAAAGAAAAACTTGTTGAATCGTGGTTGTCGGTTTAACGGCTGAAAAAAAACGAAAAAAACTTGTTGACTTAAACCGGGTGAATGTGGTACATTATAAAAGTCGCCGCTGAAAAACAGCGAAGACAAAAAATGAATGGTTTGATCTTTGAAAACTGAACAACGAGTGAGTGAAATTCACGAAAGTGAAATTCAAAAAAATAGAGAATTATATTCTCGTCAGTTTCAAAATGAGCACAATCATC